>JBDSAN010000212.1:0-7629 GCA_039922115.1 Jatrophihabitantaceae bacterium | reverse complement strand
CGATCCGGTCGCCGGCAGGTGGCGGCGTTGTCTCGGTCACGAAAGGCCTTTCGAAGTAAGCAGATTCACCGGGTGATGTGGAGATTCACCTTTAGATATCGAGGAACCGAACGTCCTTGGCATTGCGGACAATGAATGATCGACGGGCCTCGACGTCATCGCCCATCAATACTGAGAAAAGCTCGTCCGCGGTCGCTGCGTCGTCCAGGGTCACCCGCAACAGCACCCGGGTAGCCGGGTCCATCGTGGTCTCCCACAGCTCGGTGGCGTTCATCTCGCCCAGACCCTTGTAGCGCTGGATCGAGTCACCTGCCGCGCGGCGGCGGCCGGCCGCCTCACCCTGGGCGATCAGGCCGTCGCGTTCCCGGTCGGAGTAGGCAAAATCCGGATCACCCTTGGACCATTTGATCTTGTACAGCGGCGGCTGGGACAGGAACACGTGGCCGTGCTCGATCAACGGCCGCATGAACCGGAACAGCAAGGTGAGCAGCAGCGTGGTGATGTGCTGGCCATCGACGTCGGCATCAGCCATCAGCACGACCTTGTGATAGCGCAGCTTGGCCAGGTCGAAGTCGTCGTGAATGCCGGTGCCGAGCGCGGTGATCAGCGACTGCACCTCGGTGTTCTTCAGCACCCGGTCGATCCGGGCCTTCTCGACGTTGATGATCTTGCCCCGGATCGGCAGGATCGCCTGGTAGAGCGAGTCCCGTCCGGACTTTGCCGACCCACCGGCCGAGTCACCCTCGACGATGTACAGCTCGCTCTTGGCCGGATCGGTCGAGCGGCAGTCGGCCAGCTTGCCCGGCAATCCCATCGTGTCGAGGGCATTCTTGCGAGCCAGCTTGCGTGCTTGCTGGGCAGCCTTGCGGGCTCGCGCGGCCTGGGTCGCCTTCATGATGATCTGGCGGCCCTCGGTGGGGTTGCGCTCGAACCAGTCGGCCAGCCACTCATTGCAGACCTTCTGCACGAACGACTTCGCCTCGGAGTTACCGAGCTTGGTCTTGGTCTGGCCCTCGAATTGCGGCTCGGCCATCTTGATCGACACGATCGCGGCCAGGCCCTCGCGGATGTCGTCGCCGGTGAGCTTGTCCTCGTTCGGCTTGAAGATCTTCTTCTCGGTGGCCCACCGGTTCACCACGCTGGTCAGCGCGGAGCGGAAGCCTTCTTCGTGCGTACCGCCTTCATGGGTGTTGATGGTATTGGCGAAGGTATACACCGATTCGGAGTAGGACTCGTTCCACTGCAGCGCAATCTCAGCCGACAGCCGCAGTTCCTTGTCCTCAGCCTCGAAGTAGACCACCGACTTGTGAATCGGGGACTTGGTCGCGTTGAGGTGCTTGACGAAATCGGCGATCCCGCCGGCGTAGTGATAGGTAACTTCACGTTCCTCGTGGTCACCACCACGCTGGTCGCGCACCACCATGGTCAGGCCCTTATTCAGAAAGGCCATCTCTTGCAATCGACGGATGATGGTCTCGAACGAGAACTCGATGGTCTCGAAGATCGCGGCGTCCGGCCAGAAGGTGACCGTGGTGCCGGTCTCCCTGGTTGCCTCGCCCTTGTCCAGCGGCGCGGCCGGCTTCTGGTCGACGTAGGGCTGGCGCCAGACGTGCCCCTCGCGCTTGATCTCAACCTCAAGCCGGGTGGACAGCGCGTTGACCACCGAGATACCGACCCCATGCAGGCCACCAGAAACGGCATAGGAGTCGCTGTCGAACTTTCCACCCGCGTGCAGGACGGTCAGGATCACCTCGACGGCCGGCTTCTGCTGGGCAGTGTTCATTCCAACCGGCATGCCTCGGCCGTTGTCGACGACCCGGACGCCGCCGTCGGCAAGCAGGGTCACCACGATCCGGTCGCAGTAGCCGGCCAGCGCCTCGTCCACCGAGTTGTCCACAACCTCTTGGACCAGGTGGTGCAGACCCCGCTCGCCGGTCGAGCCGATGTACATGCCGGGGCGTTTCCGAACAGCCTCGAGACCCTCGAGGACGGTGATCGAATCTGCTCCGTATTCAGACGCAGCCTTAGCCGCCACTCGGTCGCTCCCTTGCGATAAGAAATCCGCCACCAGATATCAGCCAGCACCTCGCTGGCAGAGCCATTGACCCCTCAGCAGCGCCAACGGAGGGCTGCCGACAGATGCTTGCTTTTCAGTCTACTGGGTGAGTGGGGCAGAATGCCTCTCGCAGCGCCGCTGAACGCCACACAGAGCGATGTTCGGGCAACCGGTGACTCGGGATACGCGCGGCGGCTTGACGAAACCAGTTGGGACGTGCTCAGCGGCGGCTGCCAGCGGGCGGTCATCCGTAGGTGTCACGGACGCCGCGGCCACCGCGCATCGACCATGGCCCACGCTTCCAGGAAGGTGCCGACGGGCCGCTGATGACCAGCTTGCGGACCGTCCCTGGTGGCAGTTCCCGACCGATCTTGGCCAGGATCTGCGGGGCCATCATCCGCAGTTGGGTTGCCCACGCGGTCGATTCGGCCGAGATTTTCAGCTCGCCGTCGGTCAGGCTGACCGGCTGGCATCGGCCGGCGATATCGCTACCCACCACGCTGGCCCAGTTACCCAGCAGCCGCGCCTCGGCCAGCGGTCCGACCCAGCCCAGCTCGGCCATCGACTGCCCGACGATCGCGCCGAGCAACATCGGATCGCGACCATCGGGCCTGGCCCCGCTGTAGCCGCCGAGGTTGCCGTCCTCGCCGGTGCGGCGACGCCGCTTGAAACGCCCGGTTGGCCGGCCACCCGAGCGTCCGGTGGCAATCGCTCGTGCCGAGGCCAGCGCGTCACTGGCCAGGTTGGAGGCCTCAACGTCCTCCTCCACTGTGGACGGCAGCTCGGGCAACCCTGTGGATAACGGTGCCGGGTCGGGACTGGACTGGCTGGAACCGCTGGGCTTCGCGATCGGTGGCCGGTGGATATCTTGTGGACCGTCCTGGCCGGTAGCGCCTGGTTGGTCGCCAGCTTCGGGCTCATCGAACACGGCGCACCTCGCCATCCATCACGTCGTACCGGGCTCCGATCAGGGTCTCTGGGACGTCTGACACAACCGCCGATGAGATCAGCGCCTGTTCGGCCTTGCCTGCGATACCGGCAAGCTGATCACGGCGCGCGGTATCCAACTCGGCAAAGACATCATCGAGGATCAGGACCGGTTCGGCACCATCGGCCGAAAGCAGGTCGTAGCAGGCCAGCCGCAGGGCAAGGGCGGCCGACCAACCCTCGCCGTGGCTGGCGTAGCCGCGGATCGGCAGGTCGTTCAGGGCCAATTCCAGCTCGTCGCGGTGCGGGCCGACCAGGGTCACCCCGCGCTCGATCTCGGACGGCCGGACCTTGGCCAGCTGGGCGAGCAGGGCCGCGGTCAGCACCGGAATGCCGGGAATCTCGGCCTCGGAGGGCTGAATTACGCCGGTGTCATTACCCAGCGACTCATCGATTGAGCTGACATAACTCATGCCCAGCTTGCCGCTGGCCGGCGCGAGCTGCGCGTAGGCATGTTCGGCGTACGGACGCAGCGCCGCGACCAGTTCAAGCCGAGCCGCCAGCAGTTGGGCACCGTGCTCAGCCAGGTGGCCGTCCCACACGTCGAGGGTGCGAAGGTCACCGGCACCACCGGCTCGGCGGGCGGCGCCGGCCGTCTTGAGCAGGGCCGCCCGCTGCTTGAGTACCCGGTCGTAGTCGGCGCGGACACCGGCCAGCCGGGGCGTCCGCTGCACCAGGACGTCATCGAGAAAGCGACGACGCTCGGACGGGTCGCCGCGCACGATGGCCAGATCCTCCGGCGCGAACAGCACCGTGCGTAGCCCGCCGAGGATCTCGCGCGGACGAGTAACCGGGGATCGGTTGAGCTTGGCCTTGTTGGCCCGCCCGGGATTGATCTCGACTTCCAGGACGAGCTGCCGGCCGGCCGAGACCACCGCGGCCTGCACCACCGCGCGTTCGGCACCGGCTCGGATCAGCGGCGCGTCCGAGGCGACCCGGTGGCTGGACAGGGTGGCCAGGTAACCGACCGCCTCGAGCAGGTTGGTCTTGCCCTGGCCGTTCGGACCGACCAGCACGCTCACCCCGGGGTCGAAGCCGAGGTCAGCACGTTGCCAGCTCCGGAAGTCGGCCACGCTCAAGTGCGCGACGTGCATGGTTTACCCTGACCCGCTAAGGATGTTCTGGAACGTACTGGGTGCCGAATTGGCGTCAGGAACCGGCGTTGCCCGGCGCGATCGCATCGGTGGCCGACACGCTGCCTGCCGACTCGACCGCGTGACCGCCGAACTGGTTTCGTAAGGCAGCCACCATCTTCATCGACGGCGAGTCGTCCTGCCGGGAGGCGAACCGGGCGAACAGCGCGGCGGTGATCACCGGCATCGGGACCGCATTGTCGATCGCGGCCTCGACCGTCCAGCGGCCCTCGCCGGAATCGGCCGCGTAGCCTTTGAGCTTGCTCAGTCCCGGATCGGCTTCGAGCGCGAGTACCGCCAGATCCAGCAACCAGGACCGGATGACGGTGCCCTGCTGCCAGGACTTGAAGGTCTCGGTCACGTTGTCCAGCAGCGGTGAGGCCGCCATCAGCTCGTAACCCTCGGCGTAGGCCTGCATGATGCCGTACTCGATACCGTTGTGAACCATCTTCGCGAAGTGCCCGGCGCCGACCGTCGTCCCAGCGTGCACGAAGCCAGATTCCCCTTCTGGCTTAAGGGCATCGAAGATCGGCTGGGCCTTGGCAACCTCGTCCGCCGGGCCGCCCACCATCAGCGCGTAGCCGTTCTTCAGCCCCCACACCCCACCGGAAACGCCGGCGTCGATGAAGCCGATCCCGCGAGGCGACAGCTGCTCGGCGTGCCGGGCGTCGTCGGTGTACTTGGAGTTGCCGCCGTCGATGATCAGGTCGCCCTCGGACAGCAGCTCGCCGAGCGCGTCCACGGTGTCATCGGTCGGCTTGCCGGCCGGCACCATCACCCAGATCACCCGGGGCGCGGTGAGCTTGTTGACCAGTTCGGCGAGCGAGGCCACGTCGCGCGGTGCCGACTCGGACTGGTCGTAGCCGATCACGGTATGCCCGGCGTTGCGGATCCGCTGGGCCATGTTGCCGCCCATCTTGCCGAGCCCGATGAGACCAATTTCCATGCCAAGCCCTCCGCCTTCGGTGTGGTTGCCCGCCGCTGTCGCCGGTGACGCGGGTGCTGTCAGTCAGTATTCAACGTAGACCCGAACCAGCGCGGCAAAGCCGGCGCGGGACTGGGATCAGGTCAGCCAGGCAGCCGCACCGGCATGATCAGGTAGGTGTAGTCGGAGTTGCCGCCGGCCGGCCGCAGCACCGCTGGCTTGGTCGAGGTGGTGAACAGCAGCCGAGCGATCGGATCCTCGATGGCGCCCAGGCCTTCGAGGAGGAAGGTCGGGTTGAACGCCGTCACGATGTCATCGCCGGTGAAGTCGGCTTCCAGGTTCTCCTCGGCCCGTCCCTCGTCGTCGCCGCCGGCGGTGAGGGTCAGCCCGCCATCGGAGAACTGCAGCCGCACCGGGTTGCCTCGCTCAGCCACCAGCGCCACCCGCTTGACCGCCTCGGTCAGGGTTGCCACCGGCACCTCCGCGGTGACCGAGAACTCGGTCGGCAACAATTTGCGGTACGGCGGGAACTGCGCGTCGAGCAGCCGGGTGGTGGTCCGCCGGCCGGTACCGGAGAAGCCGATGATGCCCTCGCCGGCGCCGGTGTTGGACAGCGAGATGGTCAGCTCGGCCTCGCCGGTCAGGCTCTTGGCCGCCTCGTTGAGGGTTCGTGCCGGCACCAGCACCTGGACGTCGGAGCTGCTGGCGCTGGCCGGGTTCCAGGTCAGCTCCCTGATGGCCAGCCGGTACCGGTCGGTCGCGGCCAGCGTGAGCTGCTCGCCGTCGATTTCCAGCCGGACGCCAGTGAGCATCGGCAGCGTGTCGTCCCGGCCGGCCGCGATCGCCACCTGCGAGACAGCCCGGGCGAACACCGAGCTGGACACCGTACCGGCGGTACTCGGCAGTTCCGGCAGCCGTGGGTAGTCCTCGTCGGGCATGGTCGGCAAGGTGAAGCGGGAGCTGCCACAGCTGATGGTCACCCGCGAGCCGTCGGCGCTGAATTCCACCGGATGGCCTGGCAATGCCTTGGAAATGTCAGCGAGCAGCCGGCCCGAGACCAGCGCCCGGCCGGCAGAGGCGCCGTTGACCTCGAGCTGGGCCCGGGTCGATACCTCGTAGTCGAAACCGGAGATCGACAGCTGGTCCTCAGCTACCTCGAGCAGCAACCCGGCCAGTACCGGTGCTGCCGGGCGCGCGGGCAGGCTGCGGGCCGACCAGGCCACGGCTTCGGCCAGCGCGTCACGCTCGATACGGAACTTCATGGACCCTCCACTGTCATCGCCATCCGCCGCCGGGCCGATGACCTATCCGAAAAATCGTGAAAGCTTGCCGACGTGCATCACATCTTGCTGCAAGGCCGGATCGGGGCAACCGCGGGGTGAGCGGCATAGGTACCGCGGGGTGAGCGGCATGGGTACCGCGGGGTGAGTGGCAGTTGTCACCGCCGGTAGCGCTAACCCACAATCCCCAGCGCCTGTAGTTGAGTTCTTGTCATTCATTATTAGAGATCAGTCATCGTCGTCATATGGCCTGTGGATGCTGTGGATAAGCGGTGTCTGCCCTGGTCAGACCGGCTGCGGGGGTGTGGGTAGCTCGTCGACAACCTGGGCGTCTGGGCAACCCCGAAGTGGACAACAGATGTCGAGCAATGATCGTCCACATGACCGGCCGATCTTGTCCACATGGCTACCCACATTGTGGAAGTTGCACAGATCGAGTCCCGGCCGGCTGTGGTAACTATCCGTAACCCGGCGTGGTCAGGACCGGGCACGGCTTCGGATCCTGCTGGTCAGCTCGGTGATCTGGTTGTAGACGTTGCGCCGCTCGATCATCAGCGACCGGATCTTGCGCTCGGCGTGCATCACCGTGGTGTGGTCGCGGCCGCCGAAAGTTTGCCCGATCTTGGGCAGCGACAGCTCGGTCAGCTCTCGGCACAGATACATCGCGATCTGACGGGCCTGCACGAGCACCCTGGTTCGCGAGGCGCCAGTCAGGTCGTCCAGCGATACGCCGAAGTACTCCGAGGTCACCGCCATGATTGTCGAGGCAGTGATGTCGGGACGGTCGGACTCGGACACCAGGTCCTTGAGCACAATCTCGGCCAGCTTGAGGTCGATATCCTGCTTGTTCAGGCTGCCGAAGGCGACCACCCGGATCAGCGCGCCCTCCAGTTCCCGGATGTTGGACTGGATCTTGGACGCGATGAACTCCATCACCCCGGGCTGCAGGGTCATCCCGTCCTTCGCGGCCTTCTTGCGCAGGATCGCGATCCGCAACTCCAGGTCCGGTGCCTGCACGTCGGTGATCAGGCCGGACTTGAACCTGGTGACCAACCGGTTCTGCAGGCCGGACAGCTGCTCGGGCTTGCGGTCGCACGAGATCACGATCTGTTTGTTGGCCAGCTGCAAGGTGTTGAAGGTGTGGAAGAACGCCTCCTGGGTCTGCTCGGCCCGCTCCAGGAACTGGATGTCGTCGATCAGCAGCAGGTCGACATCGCGGTAGCGACGCTGGAAGGACTGGACGTCGTT
>JBDSAN010000211.1:0-12116 GCA_039922115.1 Jatrophihabitantaceae bacterium | reverse complement strand
GCCCTGTGGGCCGGCTCCTCGGCGACCGCCACCTTCGTCAACACCATCACCATCGCCTACGGGATGCGTGACCTGCGCGGCGCGGTCCGAAGCCGGCTGCTGGCCCTGGGGATCTACCTCGGCTCGATCGTGGTGGGCGTGATCGTGCTGCCCGGCCTGGTGCTCGGCCCGACCGAGCTGCCCAAGCTCTTTCCGGTGGGCGCCCGCGCGACCGCCGATCGGGTGATCAGCTCGGCGTACTGGCCGGTGGTCATCGTGTTGCTGCTGATCGGGCTGACCAGCCTCTATCACCTGGCCCCACCCCGCCGGCTGCCCTGGCGACGCGGGCTGCCCGGCGCGTTGCTGGCGCTGCTGATCTTTCTGGCCGGCTCGGCGGGCCTTCGCGAGTACATCTCGTTCATCGTCGCGCACAACCACGCCTACGGGACGCTGGCCGCCCCGATCGCGGCGCTGCTGTTCTTCTACCTGCTGGCCCTCGGGGTCCTGCTCGGGGCAGAACTCAACGCCGAGATCGAGCAGAGCTCACCGACCGTCGGACGGGGCTGGCAGACGCTGGGCGTGGACGGCCGGCCGGCCGAACAGCCAGCGGCGCCGGTACAGCTGGCCGGCGAGCGCAAACCGGCTCAGCTGGAGCCGCCGGCAGGCAAGGACTCGTAGATCTCCTTGCACTGGGCGCACACCGGCGAGCCGGGCTTGGCGGCCCGGGTCACCGGGAAGATCTCGCCGCACAGGGCCTGCACCATGGTGCCGAGCACCGCGCTCTCGGCGACCTTGTTCTTGCGGACGTAATGAAAGAACTGCTCGCCCTGGTCAGCGTCGGCCGTCTTCGGTGCATCAAGGGTCTGGGTAGTCACGCCTCGATTGTGCCACCGCACCCGACCGGCGGGCAGCCGCAATCAGATGTCGATGACGGTGGGCGTCGGTGGCGCGGGTGGCGGCTGGTGCGCGGCGTCGGTCAGCTCGTTGCGAGAGGGCTGCCCGACACCGACGAACCTGCGAAACCGCAGGTCGCGCTTGGGTGGCCGGTCGTTGGCCAGCAACACCGCCGTCCACGGCAGCACCAGCGCGGCCGCGACGAACGCGGCGGCCAGCCAACCGGACAGCTGGATGGTGGTCGCGGCACCGACGATGCAGACCGCCCGGATCGACATCATGATCAGGTACCGCCTGCGCCGGCCCGCGAACTCGTCGTCGGCGTTGACCGGCGCCTCGGTGATGAGGACGGGCCGATCGCCATGCGGTCGGGAGGGGCGGTGCACCGCTCCATGGTGCCACCGTCCGGCCGGTCTCGTCGGCGGCCGACACGGCTGGTCGATTGCCGCAATTCGACGACCCGGCTGGACGCGGGTTTGGTGGCGGTAGGCACGATAGAGCGATGCTCGCGCCGACCATCGTGCTGTTGCACGGCCAACCCGACTCCTCGGCGAGCTTCTGGTCATTGCGGCGCGCGCTGCGCGAGCGGCTGCCCGCCGTCCGGGTGCTGGCGCCGGACCGGCCTGGCTACGGCGCGAACCCGGCGCCGGCCACCGACTACGCCGGCAACGTCCGCTGGCTGCACGGCTGGTTGCGCCAAGTTCGGGCCGGTCCGACGATCCTGCTAGGACACAGCTGGGCGGGTGGCATCGCCGCGCTGCTGGCCGGTGACCCTGGTGCCGGCACCGACCTCGCCGGGCTGGTGCTGCTCGCTTCGGTGGGACCGTCCTGCCTGCTCAGGATCGATCCGGTGCTGGCGGCACCGGTGATCGGCGACGCGATCGCGTTCGCGACCCTGCGGCTCGGCCGGCCGCTGATCGCTCGCCGGGTCGCCTCGACGATCATCGGTGAGCAGGCACCGGCCGACCGGCCGTACGCGCTGGCAAGCGGGATGGCGATGCGCAGCCGTCCGGTCTGGCGCAGCTTCCTGCTCGAGCAGCGGGCGCTGATCTGCGAGCTACCTGCCATCAACGACTCGCTGGGCCGGATCACGGTGCCCACCCAGCTGATCAACGGCGAGCAGGATCCGGTGATCCCGGCCCGGACGCAGGACGAGCTGAACGCGGCGATCCCGCAGGCCAGCGCGCACCGAGTGCCGGGCGGGCACGACCTGCAGCTGCGCCAGCCGGTCGCGGTCGCCGACCTGGTGGCCGGCTTCGCCGCCCCGCTACTGGGCCGTCCATGACCGAGTTCAGCGCGCTGCTGCCGGCCCGGGTGACCGGCCAGTTGGGCGAGGCGGTTCGCGAGCGCTACCGGCCCGATCAGGTCGCCGAGCTGCTCGGACTGGCCGGTGCGGCCGCCCGAGCCCGGTCGGACCTGGCCGGCCTGGATCGGATGACCAGGGCCGCCAGCCCGATCGAAACCATGATCCGGCTCTTCCTGCTCGGCCGGCCGGTCACGCCGGCGCAGGCAGCGGCCGCGCTGCTGCCCCTGGCACTGCCCGATGCCCTGTCGGCAGGCCTGCTCGAGCGGGTCGGCGATCAGGTGCGGGCGCGGCTGGCGGTGCACCCGCTGGCCGAGCCGGACGGGCCGGCCTGGTGGGTGCTGTCGGACTTCGGGACGGACCTGCGCGATGGCCGGCTGGAGGCCGGGCACGTGCTCGGCGTGGGTTCGGCGGCAACCACGCTGGCCCAGGCCACCATCCGGCGGCCGGTGCGGCGGGCGCTGGATCTGGGCATCGGCTGCGGCGTGCAGGCATTGCACCTGAGCAGGCATTGCGATCAGGTGGTCGGCACCGATCTCGATCGGCGGGCGCTGGCCTTCGCTGCCAGCACCGCTGAGCTCAATGGCCAGCGCTGGCAGCTGCGCGCCGGCTCGCTTCTCGAACCGGTCGCCGAGGACTGCTTCGACCTGATCGTCTGCAACCCGCCGTTCATCGTCGGTCCCGGCTTCCGGCCGGGCCAGGACGGGTTCAGCTACCGGGACAGCGGGCTGGCCGGCGATGCGGTCTGCGCCCGGTTACTCGCCGAGTTGCCTGCCCGGCTGAACGTCGGCGGGACCGCCCAGCTGCTGGCGAACTGGATCATCGGCCAGGATCAGCCCTGGCCGGATCGGCTGGCCGGCTGGCTGCCCGAGCTCGGTTGCGATGTCTGGATCTGGCAGCGCGAGGTCGCTGAGCCTGCCGAGTACGTCGCGATGTGGCTGCGCGATGCCGGTGAGCGGCCAGGCACCGAGAGCTGGCAGCGCGGCTATGACCACTGGCTGGACTGGTTCGTCGAGAACCGGGTGGCCGGCATCGGAATGGGCATGGTGCACCTGCGGCGGACCGACGCCAGCGGACCTACCGTGCGCTGCGAGGACGTCCGGCAGCCCTACCAGCTGCCGATCGGGGCTGCGGTGGCGGACTGGTTCGACCGCCAGCAGTGGCTGCGCACGGTCGAGTTGCCGGCCGCGCGGCTGGCGCCGGCCCGGGATCTGGTGCTCGATTCGCGGGCGCTGCTGTCGGCGACCGGCTGGGAGCCCGCGATCAGCTCGCTGCGCCAATCGCACGGTATGCGGTGGGAGCTTGAGGTGGATCAGGCGGTGGCGGGGCTGGTCGCAGCCAGTTCGCAGCAATTGCCACTGTCGGTGCTGCTTGGGCTGGTTGCCGCCTCGGTTGGGGCGCCGGCCGATCAGGTCGCCGAGGCGCTGCTTCCGGTCGTGCGCGATCTAGTCGAGCGCGGCTTTTTGGTACCAGCGGGAGCGAGCTGATGCGGGCCGTCGTGCAGCGGGTCACCAGCGCGTCGGTAGCGGTGGACGGTGCGGTGATTTCCGAGATCGGTGCGGGGCTGCTGATCCTGCTCGGCATCACCCACTCCGACAGTGCTGAGGTTGCCGGCAAGCTCGCTCGCAAGGTGGCCGGCCTGCGGATCCTGCGCGACGGCGACCGGGACGAGGCCGCGGCTGCCACGATCGGCGCGTCCGCGCTGGTTGTGAGCCAGTTCACCCTCTATGGCGATACGACGTCCGGCAGGCGGCCCAGCTGGCAACCAGCCGCCCCTGGGCCGGTGGCAGAACCGCTGGTAGCCAGCTTCGTCGAGCAGCTGCGCGAGGCTGGATTGGCGGTATCCACCGGGCAATTCGGCGCTCGGATGGCGGTCAGCAGCGTCAACGACGGCCCGTTCACGGTGCTGCTCGAACTCTGAGGCCGGAGCTGTCGAGCCCGCGGCCGGAGCTGTCGGCGATCGAGGCCGGCTCGACCACCTGCGCCAGGTTGCCGTTCTGAGCCGGCACACAGCCAATCTGGGAACAACACTCGCGTCGAATCGTTGTACAGGTTGGGAGAAACAGACCCCCATCAGTGGACGGGAACCCCAAACGTGACGCAGCCAGCAACCAAGACCACCGCCAAGCGGCGCAAGTCGGCGGCCCGCACCATGCCGGGCCACCGCGCCGCGCGGCCGGCGGCAATAGCGGCCAGTGACCTGGCCGGCACCGAACTCGACAACGCCACACCGGCCACCTCCCCCGCCGCTGAGCGGGAACCCGATACGACGATCGCCGTAGCTGATGTCGATGACAGCCCGGTCGAGGCGACCGCCGACCTCGACGAGGTCGTGCAGGCTGCCGATCTGGTGCGCTCCTACCTGAATGAGATCGGCAAGGTATCGCTGCTCACCGCGGTCGAGGAGGTCGAGCTGTCCAAGCGGATCGAAGCTGGCCTGTACGCCTCCCACCTGCTGAGCACCAGCAAGCGACTCTCGGTCGTCCGGCGTCGGGAATTGCAGGCGCTGGTCGCCGACGGTGAGAACGCCAAGGACCTGCTGCTGCGGGCCAACCTTCGACTGGTGGTCTCGCTGGCCAAGCGCTACACCGGGCGCGGCATGCCGTTCCTCGACCTGATCCAAGAGGGCAACCTCGGACTGATCCGGGCCGTCGAGAAGTTCGACTACACCAAGGGCTTCAAGTTCTCCACCTATGCCACCTGGTGGATCCGGCAGGCGATCAGCCGGGCGATGGCTGATCAGTCCCGGACGATCCGGCTGCCCGTTCACCTGGTCGAGCAGATCAACAAGATGCAGCGGATGCGCCGTGAGCTGGGGCAGAGCCTGAGCCGTGACGCAACTGATCAGGAACTGGCCACCGAACTCGATATCACCGTCGAGCGGTTGCACGAACTGGTCGATCACGCCCGCGACCTGGTCAGCCTCGATCAGACCGTCGGCACCGATGAGGATTCCTCGCTGGGCGACTTCATCGCTGACGGTGAGGCGACCAAGCCGACCGAGGCCGTCGAGTTCGACCTGATGCGTCGACAGCTGGCCAGCATCCTGGACTCACTCGAGCCGCGGGAGGCAGCGGTGGTCCGGTTGCGCTACGGCCTGGCCGACGGCAATCCGCACACGCTGGACGATATTGCCCGCAAGTTCAGCCTGTCCCGTGAGCGGATTCGGCAGATCGAGCGGGAAACGATGGCCAAGCTGCGGCACCCGTCGCGGGCTCAGTCGCTTCGCGATTACTTGGAAGCCTGAGCTACTTGGAAGCCTGAACCAGCTTCGCCACTTGTGCCGACCGGGCCGGTCCCCTTTGTGGGACCGGCCCGGTCGGCGTTCTACGGTTATCCGGTGGACCCACTCACCGCGCTGCGCCGAATCGCGTTCCTGCTCGAACGAGCCCTGGAGCCGACCTATCGGGTCAAGGCCTTTCGCAACGCCGCCGACGTGGTGGTGGCCCAGGGCGAGGCGATACCGGTGCGCGCGGCGCAAGGGACGCTGAGCGAGCTGCCCGGCATCGGCAAGGTGACCGCGACCGTGATCACCGAGGCGCTGGCCGGCGACGTTCCGCAATACCTGCAGAACCTCGAGGCGAGCTATGGCCCGCTGGTGCAATTGGATCCCGCCGGCGAGGCGGTCCGCCAGGCACTGCGCGGTGACCTGCACACCCACTCCGATTGGAGTGACGGTGGCAGCCCGATCGAGGAGATGGCTGTCACCGCGATCGAGCTGGGCCTGGACTACCAGGCGCTGACCGATCACTCGCCACGGCTCACCGTCGCGCGGGGGCTGACCGCGCAACGGCTGCGGGCTCAGCTGGAAGTGCTCGACTCGCTGTCGCCCCGGCTTGGCAGCTTCCGACTGCTGAGCGGGATCGAGGTGGACATCCTCGATGACGGGCAGTTGGACCAGGAACCAGGCCTGTTGGCCGGCCTGGACGTGGTGGTGGCCTCGGTTCATTCGAAGCTGGCGATGGAATCGGCGGCCATGACCCGGCGGATGATCGCCGCGGTGCGCAACCCGAACACCGACATCCTCGGGCACTGCACCGGCCGGCTGGGCGGTGGCAAGAAGCGCGCGGCAAGCCAGTTCGACGCGCAGGCGGTGTTCACCGCCTGCGCGGAAAGCGGTGTGGCGGTGGAGATCAACAGCCGTCCGGAGCGGCTGGACCCGCCCACCGACCTGCTGCGGCTGGCCGTCGAGCTGGGTTGCCTGTTCAGCATCGACACCGACGCGCACGCGCCCGGCCAGCTGGATTGGAAGCCCTACGGTTGCGCCAAGGCCGCCGAATGTGGCGTCCCGATCGAGCGGATCGTGAACACCTGGCCGGTGGAAAGGTTGCTGGAGTGGACTGCTGGGCGACCCGCCGGGTAGCGGCTAGCGCCAGCTAGCTGTCCTGACCTGGTCAGTCGGGACGGCCCGCCGCGATCGGCCGGGCCGGGTCGGTGATCCATTCGCTCCATGAGCCCGGGTACAGCACCGCGTCGATGCCGACCAGGTGCATGGCCAGGGCGGTGTGCGCGGCAGTCACACCGGAGCCGCAATAGACCCCGACCGGCTGGCCGGCCGGCAGGCCGGAGAACCGGTCGCGCAACGCCGAACCCGAAGCGAAGGCACCGGACGGTTGAAGGTTGCCGGCCGTTGGCAGGTTAACCGCGCCGGGGATCCGGCCGGCGACCGGATCGATCGGCTCCTGCTCACCAAGGAACCGCTCCGGGGTCCGGACGTCGACCAATCGGCCCTGGCTGGCCCACCCGGCCGCGGCATCGGCGTCCAAGGTGGGCAGGCTCCCCGGCCTGACCTGCACCGTCCCCGGCCGGGGAGCCGGCACCTCGACCTGAACCTGCCCGTTGGCGGCCTGCCAAGCCGCGAAGCCGCCGTCGAGCACCCGGACCCGGGCCAGGCCCGCCCAGCGAAGCACCCACCAGGCTCGGGCCGCCGCAATCGAGTTGCCGCCGTCGTAGCAGATCACCTCGGTATCGTCGTCAATTCCCCAGGCCTGCAACCGGGCCTGCAACCGGGCAGGGTTCGGCAGCGGGTGCCGGCCGCCAGGCCCGGGCGGGTCGGCCAGATCAGCGTCCAGGTCGCACCACCGCGCGCCTGGCAGGTGCCCGGCGAGGTACTGCGGATGCTGGGACGGGCCGCCCAGTTGCCAGCGCACATCGAGCAGCACCGGGCCCGCGCCGGCCACGATGCCGATCGAGTCGCCAGCCAACTCGCCAGCCGAAGGTCCAGCCGCCAGGTCGGTAACGATGTCGTTGACGAGGTCGTCGACCGAGATAAGTGCTCGGCGGGAATCATGGTCCATGCTCACGGTTCTAACATGAGCAGCGCGACGGCAGCGAGTGGCGCCCCGCCGGTCCGCGACCGCAGGCCGGGTCCGAGAAGCGAGATTGGGCCTGATGAGAACGTCTGAGCATTCTGGAGGAGGTCGGCAGTGAACCTTCACCACACTGACTTGATCGACACAACCGAGATGTACCTGCGAACGATCTGGGAGCTTGAGGAAGAAGGGGTCACCCCGCTTCGGGCCAGAATCGCCGAGCGACTCAGCCAGTCCGGCCCGACCGTCAGCCAGACCGTAGCGAGGATGGAACGGGACGGCCTGGTTCAGGTGGAAAGCGACCGGCACCTGCAGTTGACCGCGAGCGGCCGGCAGCGGGCCGTCGCGGTCATGCGCAAGCACCGGCTGGCCGAGCGGCTGCTGCGCGATGTGATCGGCCTGGAATGGGAGCAGCTGCATATCGAGGCGTGCCGCTGGGAGCACGTCATGAGCGAGGCGGTTGAGCGGCGGATTATCGCGATGCTGGACAAGCCGCTGGTGTGCCCACACGGCAACCCGATACCGGGTCTGGAACAGCTGGGCCTGCCGTTCGGACACACCCCCGACACCCGGCCGCTGTCGACCCTGGCCGCGGCGGTCTCAGACAGCCCCACCAACATCCGGGTCGAGCGGATCAGCGAGTTGCTGCAGCCCGACGCCGAGCTGATGCGGCGGTTGAGCTCGTCCGGCCTGACGCCGGGACTGACCGCCTCGGTCAGCCGCGGCCCGGCCGGCCTGCACGTGGCCGGAACCCCTGACTCGGCCGATCTCAGCAATGAGGTCGCTGAGCACATCTTTGTCTCGGCCACCTGAAGCCGGCCAAGCAGATTTCGACCGGCCCGCCCTGAATTGGCGACTCGCTGGCCAGGCACGTCCCGGCATCGGGGGTCAGCCCGGCCGCGAAGCCTGGTCAGACAGTTCTGACAGCGGTGGCGCCACCCGTGGGTCGAGGCCGCGCTGGATCGCACCCACCAGCAGCGAGGCGGCGGTGCAAGTCGGATCGCTGAGCAGCGCCTGCTCGGCCGCCATCATCGCCAGCGTGCCATTGCCTGAACGCCATTGCGCCCAGCCAAACAGGAACAGCGGCGCCGCGACGTGAGTGCTTGGAGCCCGGCTGTGCAACTGAACCAGCAACGCTTCAGCGTCCAGCGAGCCGTTGTCGATCGCGAGCCAGAGCGCATCACGCACCGAGATGTCGGTCAGCGCAGCCACGAACCGAGCGACCTGCTCGTCGGTGACCGGAGTGCTGTCCTGCCGCCGGGCTGCCTTGAGCAGGGCGGCGGTTTCGGTGCGCTGCCAACGCCTGCGACCGGCGCGATCACCGAACGAGGCCTGCCGGCGCTGGTCGGCCGACTGCACGGCGGGCAGCAGCGCGGCCCGCGCGGCCGCTGACGCGCCGGCCAGCGTCGCGGCCAGCGCCTGCCGGTCCGGTAGCGCGACCAGACCGGCCAGCGTCGCTTCGGCGGCTGCCACCGACCCGCTGAGGTGGCGTGGGCTGCCGGCCGGTGGACAGCATTCCTCGCTGTCACACAGCATCGACCACCAGCGCGAGTCGCTGGCCACCAGCACGTCCAGCACCTGCAGGCCGCTAAGGCTCAAGTCCGCGACCAGGGCGTCGAGCAGGGCCGCGATGGCCGGTGCGCCGCGTGGATCACCGTTCACCTGCTCAGTCATGGCGATCACCACCACGGAGTCACACTGGGAGCACTCGAAGGCATCGGTTAATGGCTTGAGCGCATCGAAATCGATCGGGTCGCTCGGCAGGTCGATCCGCATGGTCACCCGCACCGTCTGCGGTCGGGCAGCTTCGCTACCGGAGAAGCCCACCATCACCAGGCTCTCGGAGGGGTGAAAGCCCATCAGGTAGGGCACAGTCTCGATCAGATCACCCGGGTTGCTCACCCGGATCTTGGGAAGCTCGCATGAGGTCATGCCTCAACCCTGGCCGGCCTAGCAGCCGGAACTGGCCCGCGCAACCAATCTGTGGACGACCGGGCACTGATCCACAGCCTCGGCGGTTGTGTCAGTCGTGGGTGCTATAGCGGGTGCCGCCGCCAACCAGCGGCCGCCTGGGCCAAGCCATCGGCGACCTCGTCGTTGCGCTCGGCGAGTTGCCGATCGCGGTCGCCGTCCGAGCCGGTCGCGGCGCATTCCCGACGGCCTACCGCAACCACCCGGAAGAAGGCGGCCGCCCGCTCCAGCGCGACCGCGAAGTCACCGTCATAGGCTCCCCGCAACACCGCATCAGCCAGGGCCGAAATCGCGGCCGGGTCGGCCGCATCGGCCACCCCCGCGACCACCTCGTCGGCCGGAGCGTAGGGCCGGCCGGCTCGCCACAACCGGGTGACCTCATCGCCGTTGCCCTGGCACCAGCGGCGCAGCAGGTAGAGCGCCCAGAGCGCGCCGGGCAGGCTCGAGGGCTGTTCCATCCGCCACAGCTCAGCCAGCGTGTCCAGGCCCACCCGATCGGCCAGATCGACCATCGAGCCACCTTCGGCGGAGCGTCCGTGGGTGATCACCGCCGCCGCGGTCGCGGCTGCGAGCTCGGCCCGGGCGAACGGTTCGAGCTCGGAGTCACTGCCGGCCAAGCCGGTCAGATCGGACCGCGGGATCGGGCGATGCGGACGGTCAGCGGCAGGCACCCATCCAGGGTAGGCGATCCGTCTGGCGGCCGGCAGCCATGCCCGTGCCGGCACTGCTCGGCTCACCCCGCACTGGCCGGCCCGCTAAACTCGACCACGGCGTCGGCCCGATCCATGGCCCCCGGACCCACACAAGCCGCCACGAGCGGCCTTTTGCCGAGAGGCGACCTGGCGGGCCGACGTCACAATCTTCGTGCTGGACAGCCCGGCTCACCCCGGCGCGGCTGGCCGAGTCCCGCCGGCACACACGAAGGGTTCAGCTGATGAGTTCAGGCGACGGCTGGACCCGCTGCGCCGCCGGACACCGGCATTGGGGGCTTTACGGCGCGGCCGGCCTGCTGCTGGTGGACGCCGACCGGGTAATCCTGCAGCACCGGGCGCCGTGGACGCACGAGGGTGACAGCTGGGCAGTGCCTGGCGGCGCGCGCAACAGCGACGAGGACGCGGTGTCGGCGGCGGTCCGCGAGGCCGGCGAGGAAGCAGCGCTCACCGCCGAGGACGTCGACCCGATCGGGCTCTACATCGACGATCATGACGGCTGGGCCTACACCACCGTGGTCGGCCGGGCCACCCGGCAACTGCAACCGGTGGCCGCGAATGCCGAGAGCGTGTCGGTGCGCTGGCACCAGATCTCGGAAGTTGCCGGCTTGCGGCTGCACACCGGCTTCGCGGCGGCCTGGCAGCACCTGCGCGACGTCCCCGCCCCGCTTTACCTGTTGCTGCATCCGGACGCGGCGCGCGACCCGGCGGCACAGGCGCTGGTCCGCGCCGGGATCGCCAGCGACCGGCTACCCGCCGCGGTGCACACCGGTGGCCTGGCCCGGCTGTTGCCGCATCCGGTGCCGGTCACCGACCAGGCCGAAGCCAACGTAGCTGCCGAGCATTACTCGACGCTGGGGCAGGTGATCGTCGCCACCGGCTCGGCGGACCTGGCCTTGCTGACCGGGCCGCCCGCTCGTGGCGAGCAGCAAGCCGGCCGCTAGCGTGGCCCGGTGCGCATCCTGCTGCCGCCGAGTGAGGCCAAGAATCCGGGCGGTCGCGGCCGTCCGCTGAACCGGCGGGCGACGCCGCTCGATCAGGCGCAGCCGCTCGATCAGGCCCGCCAGGCAACGCTGCAGGCGCTGGCCCGGTTGATCGAGGACCCGGCCGGTGCCGCGGAGGCGCTGCTACTACCGGATTCGGTGGCCGGCAGCGCGCTCGCGCAGAACGCGGCAGTGCTGAGTTCTGCCACCATGCCGGCCATCCGGCGCTATGCCGGCGTGGTCTATTCCGGGCTGGCGGTCGATGCCCTGTCCGTCCCGGCCCAGCGGTTGGCCGGTCGAGAACTACTCATCTTCTCCGGCCTGTTCGGCGTGCTGCGCGGCGCGGACGGCGTCCCCAACTACCGCGTCCCGGCCAAGGCCGTGCTGCCCGGACTGGGCGTGGCCAGCACCTATTGGCGGCCGATCCTGACCGGCCTGCTACCGGCGATGCTCGGCCGGGCCGGGCTGATCGTGGACCTTCGATCCTCCGACTACGCGTCGATGTGGCAGCCGGCACCGGCCAGCCCACAGGCTCGCCGGCTGGTCACCGTCCGGGTGCTGTCGCGACGGCCGAACGGCAGCTACGGGGTGATCTCCTACGCCTCGAAACTGGCCAAGGGACGGCTTGCCGGTCAGCTGCTGGAACGGTCGGCCGCGCACGAGCCGGCCCGCACGGTTGAGGCGGTCGCCGAGACCTGGATCGGGCTCGGTGGCCGGGACGCGCAGCCTGGCCCGGCCCGGCTCGGCTGCCTGCTCGAACTGATCGAGTAGCCGTCAACTGACCGGTCGGCCAGCCGACGGCCAAGCGGGCAGTGCTCACGGGGTGACCCCGGTGAGTGGTGGGATTTCGGGCTCAGCCAGTATCGACTTATGCGATTGGATCATCTCTCCTACGCAGCGGGCCCGGAAGGGCTGGCCTCATGCGTGCAGCGGCTCGGCGCGCAGCTTGGCGCGGGCTTTACCG
>JBDSAN010000210.1:0-8655 GCA_039922115.1 Jatrophihabitantaceae bacterium | reverse complement strand
CGGCGATGCCGGCGAATCAGGCCTTGGTGCCGGTGCTCTTAGCGGCAGTGCTCTTGCTCGCGGTGCTCTTGCGCGGCGCCCGCTTGGCTGGTGCCGGCTTGGTCACCGCGGGCTTGCTCGCGGTGCTCTTGCGGGCAACCGGCTTGCGGGCCGGCTTGGTCTCCAGCGGGTTGACCGACTGGACGGCGTCGAAGGCGGACTTGACGACCGGCCGGACACTGCTCTGAACCGAGTCGGCGACCTCACCGGCGACACCGGCCGCGCCGAGCAGCTTGCTCAGTCGCGGGTCCTTACGCAGCTCGGCGGCCTTGGCCTCGCCGCGCACGGTGAGCTTGCCGTAGAGGTCCTTGGCGGTGCTCAGGTACGCCTCGGTGGTGTGCTTGGCGACCACCGGCAGGGCGGTCACCGAGTCCAGCCCGGCGTCGATGCGGCCACGCAGTTCCTGCAACCGGACGAGCGCGTCGGACTGGGTACGGGTGAGCAGGCTGCGTCCGGTCTGCTGGGCCTTGGCGACGTTCTCGACGGCCTCGGCCGGCAGCGCCTCGACCCGCTTGGTGACGGTCTCGGCGACCAGGTCGGCCGCGCCCAGTGCGGCGTAGGCCGGCTTCGGGGCATCAGTGGCCAGACGCTTGTTGGCGGTAACGACGGCGGTGCTGGCCTGGCTCAGCACGGTCTTGCCCTGGGCAAGTGCGGTGTCTGCGTAGCTGCGAACTTCGGTGGCGATGGACATGGTTCACTCCTTCGGTTCTGCCGCCGCGGCGGCGAGGGTAGCCGCGGTGGCGGCAGTGGTGGCTTCGTGCCTGATCGACGGGGCGGCGGATCCGGCCGATGCCTCGGCCGGCCGGTTTTCCCGGCGAAACGATTCGTAAATCTCGATGAGGACGTTCTTCTGCCGCTCGGACAGCTGGTTGTCGGCGAGGATCGCGCTGACCAGTTCTGAGTCCGACGGGCGGTTTTCCAGAATTCCGGCCCGGATGTAGAGCTGTTCGGCTGAAATCCGTAGGCCCTTGGCGATCTGCTGCAGGATCTCGGCACTCGGCTTGCGCAGCCCGCGTTCCACCTGCGATAGGTAGGGGTTGGATACGCCGGCCAGCCGGGACAGTTGGCGCAGCGAAACCTGTGCTTGGGTGCGCTGCTCGCGGATGAAATCTCCGATGCTGCCGACACCGATCACTGGCGCCTTGGCGGCCGCTTCTCTGATCCCGTCGATGTCCACAGCTCCACCATGCGCTGGCTTGCTTGCAATTGCAAGCGGGGAGCTAGCGGTGTGCGACGGCTCATAGCCTCAGCATCGGCGATGCCTTGCAGGCCGCCGGGTCAGGACCGGCCGTCCGGCCCTTCCGGCAGCGCCCCGGTCTCGACGACCTCGACCGCGATATCACGCAGCTTGCGATGCAACCGCTGGCTGGAGGCGCGCAGCATCGCGAACGCGTCGTCCTCAGTCACCTTGTGGTGCGACATCAGCACGCCGATCGCCGCCCCGATCCGCCGGCTCGAACCGAGCGCCTGTTCCAGGTTGCTGGCCGCACCCTGGGCCTCGTGCAAGGCGACCAGGTTGGTGGCGTGGGCGGCAAAGATCGCTCCGACGTTCATCGCCTCGTCGTCGAAGGCCCCCGGCGACTCGGCGAACAGGTTCAGCGCGGCTGACTCCTGCGCAACCAACTGGAACGACAGCGCGCACCGAACCGGGGTCTCACGGGCCAGCGCGGCCGCATAATTCGGCCAGCGGGACTCGGCCTCGACGTCGAACATCAGGTAGTCGGTGTCGTTCTCGGCAGCCGACAGGCACGGGCCTTCCTTGAGCGCGTACTGCAGCGCGTCGGCCTGGGCAGCGACCTCGTCGGAGTAGGCAAGCGTGTGCCCGGCGCCATGGGTAATGATGGTGACGCTGGCCCAATCGCAGCCATCGATGTGCTTGACCGCGAGGTCAACCATCCGCTGCATCCCGGCCGCGCTGGCCTCGCCATCGGACGCGCTCGACTCACCGCTCAGCTCAGCGCCGATCGCGGCGAACTCCTGCGACAACTCCAGCATTTCTTCGGTATCCATACACCCTCCTTCACCTGAAATTCAGTCTCGCACGGGCATTCACGAATCCGGTAGTCGCTGACCGTTCAGCACGTATTGCCCGATTGGAGGCTAGTTGCCCGATTGGGGGCTAGCCGAGCAGCGGAGACGAAGCGTGTGTACGGTGGGGATCGAACGGCGACCCGGCCTTGAACAGTCAGGGAGCAGTGTTCAAAACCGAGCATCCGGGGCGTCGTCCCCGATCCTGTCGCCAGGCCAACGCCGGCCGCGTCCCGTGGCGACCTCATCGGCGATCAGCCCGCCGAACCAGCCGTGAAGCAGCACGAGACACAGGCCACCTGTCAGCTGCTTGGCCGACGTTGACTCGATCCCGAGCGGTGTGGTCAGATGACGCGTTTGGTTGTCACAGCTTCAGGGGAAGCCGGTCAAAGTCCGGCGCTGACCCGCAGCCGTAGGTTCGCTCCACCGAGCGGACGAGTCGGAACGCCTGAGCTGGGGCATGTTTCATCACGAGTGCCGTCGAGGTCTGCGGCACGGAGTGGACCTGCGTCCGGGTCATTCGAGCCTGGACGCCTGCCGCCTCCGTGCCCGGCCCTTGCCAGCGGGTATCTGGGGGTTAGGCAAATGAAGTTCGGTCCGGTTCGTAGCGCGGGCACGCTGGTCGTGGCCACGTCGCTGACATTTTTCTGCGCGGTGGGGCTATCGGCACCGCCGGTCGCTTATGCGACCGCGAGCACCGGAGCTGCCAGTAGCAGCCCGGCCGGCTCGACCAGCAGCTCGACAACGTCGGGGCAAACTGGTCCGGCCAGCACCAGCGCCGCTGCGAGCCCAACCAGCTCCCCTGGCGCGAGCTCGGCCACCAGTTCGGCAGCAGCCGGCAGCGTGAGCCCGTCCGCGCCGGCGACCTCCGGCAAGCCGGCCGGTTCAAGTTCTGCCAGTTCGGATAAAGGCAATCCGGCTGGACGGCTGAACGTGCGAGCGGCCAGTCCTGACCTGGGCCGTGGCGTCGGGTACCTGACCGCGCCGGCCAACCTGATCGGCGGCCACTACTACGAGGTCTTCGCCGGCTCCGGCTTCGCCGACTTCGGCCTGACCATCGACGGCGCGCTGGCGCTGGCCGCTGAGGGCCGGGATCCGGCTGCCCTCAGCAACCTGGTCAGCTACCTGGAGCAGTCCGGCAAGGACGCATCCGGGCGCACCATCAACGACTGGACGGGCGTGGGCACGGCCTATGCCGACGGCGGTTCGATCGCCAAGGAAGCGGTACTGGCCGAGGTGACCGGTTACCGTCCGACCAGCTTTGCCGGCCAGGATCTGATCGCCGACCTGGACGCCACGATCTGCCAGGCCGCCAGCGCCTCCTGCGCCGCGACCGGCAATTATGCTTATGCGAACTCGGTATTCTCCCAGTCCTTGGGCGTGATCGCGCAGGCCCGGGCCGGCGACAGCGCCCACTCGGCCGGGCCGATCGGTTACCTGCTCAGCCTGCAACATGCCGACGGTGGCTGGCCGAGCCTGATTCCGGACTCCGGATCGTCGGACGTCGACAGCACCGCGATGGCGGTAATGGCATTGTCCTTGCTGCCCAATTCGGCTACCGCGATCAGCAAGGGCCTGACCTGGCTGGCCGGCCAACAACTGCCTGATGGCGGATTCCCAGGCGCGGCAGGCGATTCCACCAACTCGGCCGCGCTGGCGATCCAGGCGCTGAACCTGGATCAGGCAGGCTACACCAGCCGGATCAGCGCTGCGCGCGCGTTCCTCGCCGCCCGGCAGGGCACTGACGGCGGCTTCGCGCCTGGGTCGAGTTCAGCGTCCGGATCGGACCTGCGGGCATCGGCACAGGCGATCAGCGGCGCCGTCGGCACCTCGTTCGGCTCGCTGATGCAGGACGTGCACGCGCTGCCGGCAGCAGCGCGGGGCGCCAAGTACCTGGTCGGTCAGCTCGTCGATGGCAACCACCTGGTGAACTCGTTCGGCGCGGACTATGGGCTGACCGCGGACCTGGCCATCGCGCTGGCCGCCCAAGGTGGCCAGGATCGGACGCTGGCCAAGGTGGTCGGCTACCTGCGGGCCCACGTGGTCGACTACGCCGACCCGGCCGGCACCACCAGCTTTCCCGGGCCGTACAGCGGCGCGGTCGGCAAGCTCGCGCTGATTGCCGAGATCACCGGCCAGAACCCGCATGCCTTCGGTGGCTTCGACCTGCTCAAGACCCTCACCGATCACGTCTGCACCGCCGCTGACACGCTCGGCGCGTGCACCGCACCGGGTGACTTCTACCAGTCTTTCTCGACAGTTTCCCAATCGCTGGCGGTGCTCGCACTGGCTCGCGGCGGGGTCACGGTACCGGCGGCCGCGCTGGCTCGGCTGGGGCAACTGCAGTGTTCGGACGGCGGGTTCTCATCGACCCTGACCACCGCCGGCTCGCCGTGCACGTCCGACCCGGACACCACCAGCTACGCGGCCCAAGGCCTGGTGCTGATCCCGAGCGCGAGCAGCCAGCTCGGCCAGGCCGCCAGCTACCTGCGGGCCGCCCAGCAAGCCGACGGCGGGTTCATCGGCGCGGCTGGTGAGAACACCAACTCCACCGGCCTGGCTGCTCAGGCGCTGCTGGCCATCGCCGGCCACGACCCGGCCATCGCAACCGCGATCGGCAAGGCGAAGGCGTTCATCCTGACCTTGCAGAACCACGACGGCGGCTTCGGTGTCAACGCGGCCAACCCGGCCTCCGACGTCCGCTCCACCACCCAGGCGGTACCAGCGCTGGCCGGCCAGACCCTGACCTCGGTCACCGACCCGGTTACCCCAGTGGCGCCGCCGACCCCGGTCAAGAGCAGCCCGGCCGCCAGTTCGGCCTCGGCCAGCCCCGCCGCTGCGAGCTCGTCCAGCGCTGCCGGCATCGCCGCGGCCAGCACCGGGCAATCGCCGGCCGGGCTGGCCAGCACCGGCAGCAATCCACTGCCATTGGCCTGGCTCGCCGCGCTGCTGTTGCTGGCCGGCTCGCTGGCCCTGCTGCTGGCTGCACGCCGTCCGGTCGCGTTGGGTGGACTGGCCACCGCAGGCAGGCGGCGGCACTGATGGCGGCAGCAACCCGGCTGCTGGCCGGGCTGGCCCTGATCGTCGCGACCGTCCTCGGCGGCGCCGGCAGCGCGGCGGCCACCGCCGTCCCGATCGGGCAGTGCACTACCTCGTCCGGGGTGGTCCTGGCGGTGGACTTCAGCCACTGGGGCGGCCCGCTGCTGCGCTCCTGCGGGACGACGCCGACCACCGGCTACCAGCTGCTCAACCAGGGCGGCTGGCACACCCAGGGCACCGTGCATGACGGGCCGGGCTTCATCTGCCGGATCGGCTATTCCGGCTACCAGGGCGGCGCGGGTTACCCGACCAGCGATCCGTGCCAGAACACCCCGCCGACCTCGGCGTACTGGTCCTACTGGCATGCCAACCCTGGCCAGAGCGGCTGGACCTACAGCCAGGCCGGCGCCGCGAACTACAGCTCGGCGCCGGGTTCGGTCGAGGCCTGGACGTTCGGCGGGTCCGGCAGCAGCCCCGGCTTCACCCCGGACGCGGTGCGGGCCCAGAACAGCTCGCCGGCCGGCGGCCCGAGCTCAGCACCTGCCCCGCACACCAGCGCGCCAGCCGGGTCGGGCGGCGCCGGCAGCTCGGGTGGCGCCGGTGGCGCCGGTGGCTCCGGTGGCGGCTCGATCGGCACTGGCTCAACCAGCACCGGCTCAATGGGTGGTAGTGCGCTCGGCGCCGGCACGGACTCCGGCATGCACCGCGGGCCGGCCACCACCTCGGCTGGCAAGCCGACCCGCTCCAGCGCTCACCGGACCAGCGTGCCGGCCACCGTCACCAGCCCCAGCGCGTCAGCCGGCCCCACTGCTAGCGGGCTGCTGGTGCAGGACGCCGACCCGGCCGCGCCCGCCACTCGGGCTACCGGCTCGGCCACCCCGGCGCTGCTGACGGTCGGCATCCTCGCCGTGCTCGGTGCTGGTGCCGGCTACCTCGGCTGGCGACGCCGGCAGGCCGGCTGAGCGGAGGCGGTCGATGGCGCGATCAGCTCAGGATTCCGGCGGCCGGCGGCTGCCCCGGTCGCTGCACCCGCTGGCCTGGTGGGCGTGGGCGGCCGGCCTGGCGATCGCGGTCAGCCGAACCATCAACCCGCTGCTGTTGCTGCTGGTGCTCGGCGTCCTCGGCTTCGTGGTGACCGCCCGCCGCACCGAGGCGCCGTGGGCGCGCGGGTTCAAGTACTACCTGTGGTTCGCGCTCAGCGTGATCGCGATCCGGGTGGTATTCCGGTCGGTGTTCACCAGCGCCACCGCGGCCGGCGATCACGTGCTGTTCAGGCTGCCCCAGGTGCACGCGCCGCACTGGTACGCCGGGGTGCAGTTCGGCGGGCCAGTCTCGCTGGAGGCGGTGCTGGCTGCCGGCCTGGACGGCTTGCGGCTGGCCTGCCTGCTCTGCTGCATCGGCGCAGCCAACACCCTGGCCAATCCCAAGCGGGCGCTGCGGGTGCTGCCCGGCGCGCTGTACGAGCTGGGGGTGGCGGTCACCGTCTCGATCACGATCGCGCCGCAGCTGGTCGAGAGCGTCCAGCGGGTCCGCCGGGCGCGCCGGCTGCGGGCCGGCAAGGCCAGCGGCTTCCGGGCGTTGCGCAGCATCGCCATACCGGTGCTCGAGGACGCGCTGGAGCGCAGCCTGCAACTGGCGGCGGCGATGGACTCGCGTGGTTACGGGCGGCAGGGCAACCTCACCGTCCGGTCCCGGCGGCTGACCGCGGCACTGATGCTGGCCGGCATGCTCGGCCTGTGCACCGGCGCCTACGGCCTGTACGACCCGACCGCGCCGGCCCAGCTGGGGCTGCCGGCGCTGCTGGCCGGTTCGGCGCTGTGCTGTGCCGGGCTGATGCTGGGCGGCCGGCGGGTGCGGCGCACCAGCTACCGGCCGGACCCGTGGCGGCTGCCGGAATGGATCGTCACCGGTTGCGGGCTGGGTTCGGCCGCGCTGCTGCTGGTGAGCGCGCATTATGACCCGCTGGCGTTGAGCCCAACGCTGTCGCCGCTGAGCTGGCCCAGCCTGCCGCTGCTACCTGCGCTGGCCATCGGGCTGGCCGCGCTGGCCGGGCTGGTGGCGCCACCACCGCCGGACGAGCCAGCGCGTCCCGGCCGGCTGCTGATCGAGCCAGCTTCGCAGCCGATCGAGTTTCAGCAGGCGGTGTCGCGGTGATCCGGTTCGAGCAGGTCAGCATCAGCTACCCCGAGGCAGCGGCTCCGGTGCTGCGCGCGGTCGAGCTCGACATTCCAGAGGGCGAGCTATGCCTGGTGGTCGGCCCGACCGGGTCAGGCAAGTCCAGCCTGCTGGGTGCGGTGAACGGGCTGGTCCCGCACTTCACCGGCGGCACCCTGGCCGGCCGGGTCACGGTGGCCGGGCGCGACACCGCCAAGCACCGTCCGCGCGAGCTTGCCGACGTCGTCGGGGTGGTCGGCCAGGATCCGCTGGCTGGCTTCGTCACCGACACGGTCGAGCAGGAATTAGCTTATGGAATGGAGCAGTTGGCGATCGCCCCGGCGGTGATGCGCAAGCGGGTGGAGGAGACCCTGGACCTGCTCGGGCTGGCTGAGCTGCGGCACCGCGCGTTGCACGAGCTGTCCGGTGGGCAGCAGCAGCGGGTGGCGATCGGCTCGGTGCTGACCGCCCACCCCCAGGTGCTGGTGCTGGACGAACCCACCTCGGCGCTGGATCCGACCGCTGCCGAGGAGGTGCTGGCCGCGATCACCCGGCTGGTGCACGACCTCGGGGTCACCGTGCTGCTGGCCGAGCACCGGCTGGAGCGGGTCGTCCAGTACGCCGACCGGGTGCTGCAGGTGCATGCCGACGGGACGGTGTCCGACAGCCCACCGGCGCGGGCCTTCGAGCAGTCCCGGGTGGCGCCGCCGGTGATCGAGCTAGGCCGGCTGGCCGGCTGGTCGCCGCTGCCGCTATCGGTCCGCGACGCTCGCCGGGCCGCTGGTCCACTCCGCCAGCAGCTTGCGGAACTGCCTTATCCAGACGAGGCAAAGCCGACTGCTCAACCGGTGCTGCTGGCCGCCCGCAAGGTACTGGTCCGGTACGGCTCGGTGATCGCGGTACGCGAGGTGGACCTGGACCTGCGGGCCGGCGAGCTCACCGCTCTGATGGGACGCAACGGGTCGGGCAAGTCGTCGCTGCTGTGGGCGTTGCAGGGTTCTGGCCCGCGCCAAGGCGGCACGGTCCAGGTGACCGACCTACTCGGCGGCCCCGCGGCCGATCCACACCAGCTGTCGGCGGCCGGTGCCCGGCGGCTGGTCGGCCTGGTGCCACAAACCCCGACCGACCTGCTGTACCTGGACACGGTCGGGGCCGAACTGGCCCAGGCCGACCGCGAGTCGGGGCAGGCCACCGGCCGGTCCAGCCGCGAGATCCTGGACGGGCTGGCGCCCGGGATCGGTGCTGCCAGCCATCCCCGGGACCTGTCCGAGGGCCAGAAGCTGGCGCTGGCGCTGGCCATCCAGCTCGCGGCCGCACCGCGCATCGTGCTGCTGGACGAGCCGACCCGGGGCCTGGACTACCAGGCCAAGCGGGCCCTGACCGGCATGCTGCACG
>JBDSAN010000209.1:0-21488 GCA_039922115.1 Jatrophihabitantaceae bacterium | reverse complement strand
CAGGGTCGCCGGATCACCGCCACCAACCCCGACAGCCGGGTCACCACCACAGGCTATGACCCTGCCGGACACGTGACATCAGTGAAGGATCCGGCCGGCGCTGTAACCACCGACACTGTTGATCCGGCCGGGCAGCTCACCGCGATCAGCTATTCCGACGGCGTGACGCCAAACATCACGGCGATCAGCTACGACGCCGACGGCCGCAGGACCGCGATGACCGACGGCACCGGCACCAGCAGTTGGAGCTATGACACGTTCGGCGAGGTGACCGCCAGTGTCAACGGAGCGGCGACGACTGTCGGCTACACCTACGACTCCCGCGGCGACCAGACCTCGATCACCTACCCGGACGCCAAGATCGTCATCGACGGCTACGACCAGGATGGGCAACTCACCTCGGTCAAGGACGCGGCAAGCGCCACCACCACGCTGGGATACACAGCCGATGGTCAGAATTCCACGATCAGCTACCCCAATGGCACCAAGGTCACCAACGGCTTCAACGCCGGCGATCAGCAAACCAGCACCACTCTGACCAGCGGCGCGAGCACTCTTGGCGCGATCAGTTACGGTCGAGACAACGCCAATCAGGTTGCCACTCGCACCCCGAGCGGTTCCATCCCTGGCACCACGCAGGCATACACATACACCGCGCTCGAGCAGGTCAAGACCGACTCGACTGGCAGCTTCAGCTACGACGGGGCAAACAACCCGATCGGCTTGACCGGAACAACCCAAAAATTCGATGCCGCTGCGCAACTGTGCTGGTCAACCCCCACGGCGGTTACCGGAAGCCCGACCTGCGCCACACCGCCTACCGGAGCCACGACCTACTCCTTCAACACCGACGGCGAACGCACAGCCAGCACGCCCTCGACCGGCACAGCAAGCACGTTCTCCTACAACCAGGCCCAACAGCTCACGGCCGCATCGACGCCCAGCGGCGCCGGAACCTACACCTACGACGGAACGGGACTACGTACCAGCAAGACCGTCGGTGGCTCCCACACCAGCTATACCTGGGGCCTTCAGGGCAGCAACAACGTGCTGCTATCCGACGGCACCAACGACTACCTCTACGGCGCTGCGGGTCTGCTGATCGAACAGACAAGCGCCACAGCGACCAGCTACCTGGTGCACGACCAGGTCGGATCGACCGTCGCCTTGACCGGAGCCGCGGGCACGATCGTCGGCACGTACAGCTACAGCACCTACGGTAAAACACTGAGCCATACCGGATCTGTCAGTAGTCCATTTCAGTTCGGGCAAGGCCTAACCGACGCGGAAACCGGCCTGATCTACCTACAACATCGCTACTACGACCCATCCACCGCCCAATTCATCACCGTCGACCCCGCCCTGGCATCCACCGGCATGCCGTACAGCTACGTCAACGACAACCCCCAAAACGGAACCGATCACACTGGACTCTGGTTCGGCATCGATGATTTGGTGGCCTCCGGAGTCGGAGCGTTGGTCGGTGCCGGCACCTCCATCGTCGAACAAGCAGTATCCGGAGATGTGAACTGGTCCAAGGTCGGAATCGCCGCGGGAGCCGGAGCTGTCGGAGGCGAGGCAGCCCTGTACTGCGGGCCATTCTGCGGCGGCGCCATCGCGAGCGGATTGACCGAGGCTGGTACCGAACTCTACGACACCGGATCGGTCAACTGGCAGCACGTCGCGCTGTCCGCCGGTATCGGAGGGATCTTCGGCAAGCTCGGCGATGGCCTGCTGGGCGACATGGGCGACGGCGTTCACTTCGAGGACGGAGAAGGTGACCCGGGACTTGGCAGCCAGTTCGGTGTGGGTTTCGGTACTACGGCGAGCGGCGACTACACATCCATGGGCATCTGGGCCGCAACTGGAGGCGACGGCGAACAATCCGCGCCTCGGACGTACAACGCATATGGACTCGGGTCTCAGGGCTGTTAGCTCGATGCCCATGGTGTACTAGCTTGCTGTTCCCGCGTATCGATCTGAGAGGGTCACATGAGCGTGCCCGCTGATTCTGGCTACCAAAGAAAGGCTGCGTTCTCCCTTCGAGGGACCGACAGCGAGCTAGACAAGTCCGCACCGCTGGTGGCGGGAGAATCTATCGTGATTCACGGCGGCCTGAGGGCCCGAGAGGGCGGGGTGATCAGGTCGCCCGCCGTCATTCGGCTCACCAACCTGAGACTGTCGGTCGTGCGGCACTTCGCGTTCCATTCCGACCTGATCTGTGAGATCCCACCGGAAGCAGTCCTGTCCATCGACTACACCGGCCGTAACCTCGCCATCCAGTATCGCGACCGGACTCGGGGTGACGTGGTTCTGCAGCTCAGCCCATGGACCGGCCGGAACCCCCTCGCCCGGGCGCTGCGCGACCTCTCAGCCTTAAGAGACGCACTCGGTGCGTGGTGCGGCCGCTGAGGTCGGTCACCTGAATCAGTGAATCGGGGTCATGCCAGTACCCCTTGGTCGTGCAACTAGCGTGCAACAAGGGGCGGTACCCGACGGTCATCCGGGGTCAGTCTCGGCGCACTCGCGAAGGCGGAGAGCCAAGGAAACTCGGCAAATTCGGCATCAGCACAGAGCGCCCGGCTGATTCCCAAGCAGATTGCGCGGGTTCGATTCCCGTCACCCGCTCCACCGGTCGGCATCGCGGGTCGCGTGCAGGTAGATCAGTGGTTGGTGCTTCGCCCGGCCCTCGCCTTGGCGCGCTAGCGTGCCTTGTGTGAGTACACCGCTGCCGACAAGCTCGCCGTCAGAGCAGGGTGTCGACCCGGCCGGTGTCACCGCGTTCGTCGACGCCCTGGAGGCCCAGCCTGGTATCGAGGCGCACAGCGTGATCGTGATCCGGCATCGGCATGTGGTCGCCGCTGGCGCGTGGTGGCCCTTCCGCCTCGACCGTGCGGGGCTGCTGTACTCGTTGAGCAAGTCGTTCACGTCGACCGCGTTGGGCATTGCTGTCGGCGACGGGCTGGTCGATCTCGACGCGCCGGTACTCGATTACTTTCCGGAGGTCCCGCTCGCCGAGGTGTCTGAGCGGGCGCGGGCCCGCACCGTGCGGCACATCGCCTCGATGCGCACCGGGCATCGGCACGAGACCTGGGAGAGCGCGCTGGCGACCGATCCCGCCGACCCGGTGGGGGCGTTCCTACGCATGTCCGTGGAGGACGATCCGGGCACGGTGTTCACCTACAACCAGCCGCCGGTGATGACCATCGCCGCGCTCGTGCGGCGGGTGACCGGCGCGACGGTGTCCGACCTGCTGCGCACCCGGGTGCTCGACCCGATCGGTGCCGGACCGATCGGTTGGCTGCAGTACCCGGCTGGGGATGACCTCGCGTTCAGCGGCTTGTTCGCCACGCCGGATACGGTTGCCCGCCTAGGCCTGCTCTACCTCGACGACGGCAGCTGGGCAGGCCGCCAATTGCTGCCGAAGGGTTGGGTCGCGGTCGCGAGTAGCGCGCACTCCGACACGTCCGGTGAACCGTTCCCCGACTGGCAGCAGGGTGATGGGCTCGGGTTCTGGCGTGCCCGCCACGGCTTTCGTGGCGATGGCGCCTGGGGCCAGTTCTGCCTGGTGCTGCCCGAGCAGGACGCGGTCGTGGCGATTACCTCGGCCGTGGTGCACATGCAGGACGTGCTCGACGCCGTGTATGCGCACCTGCTGCCGGCGATGCGCACCAACCCGGCACCACCGTCGAGCGCCGATGACGCGCTCGCTGCACGGCTGACCGCGCTCGCCCTCGAACCCGAACGCGGCACCTCCTGGACGCCAGACACTTCGGCCTGGCAGGACCTGGACTTCGGGCCGCTGGGCGGAGCATGTCCTGCCCTGGCGCGGCTCACCTCGGCCGGTGTCCGTGCCGGCGGACGGGTCATCCTTGCCGACGACACCGGCGACGTAGTCGAGGTGCGTGTCGGTGACGGCGGCGCATCGGTCGTCGTCGCCGTCGGCTGGGCCGACGCCGAGACACTGCTGCTCGACGTGGTCTTCGCCGACACCCCGCACCGCCTGTCCTTGGTCTGCGACACCCGCTCGATGACGTTCACCGCCCACTGGCGCACAACCCCGCTGCACGCCACCCGCCTGCGCGACCTGCGCACGCCCAGCGACGAGCCGGTCGTTCTCGACCTCGCACCGCAGTAGGTCAGTCAGCTTGAGTTGCGCGCTAGCCAGGTGCGCGAGATCGACCGCTATCGAGTCGGCTTGTCGAGACCTGCGGACACCGGCAGCACAGGTTGAAGGCCCTGCAGTTCGGGTCCTGGTTAGCGGCTGAGCGCGGTTTCTTCGCTGAGTCGGTGCAGCTTGTCGGGGTTGCGTACCGCGAAGACCCGGCTGATCTGCCCGTCCTCGAAGGCGAAACCGAGCACGCTGTCAACGACGCCATCCAGCAGCACCCGGGCGCCCGGTGCACCATTGAGCAGGATGTGCTCGACCACCGCGGCCGGGGCGAGCCGCGCGAAACCACCGAGCAGGTTAGCGATCTTCTTCGCACCGACGACCGGCTGGCGCACCGCGGCCACCACGCCCCCGCCATCGGCGATGAACACGGCCTCCGGCGCCAACACGTCCATCAAGGCTTGCAGATCGCCGGTTTGCAGCGCGGCGAGAAAGCGGCCGACGACCTGCCGCTGCTCAGCTACGTCCACCTCGACCCGCGGTCGCCGGGCCGCGACATGCGAGCGGGCCCGATGCGCGATCTGGCGTACCGCCGGCGCCGATTTGCCCGTCGCAGCCGCTATTTCCTCAAACGGCAGTTCGAAGACCTCGCGCAGCACGAACACCGCTCGCTCGGTCGGCGTCAAGGTCTCGAGCACGGTCAGCATCGCGATCGACACGCTCTCGGCCAGCTCGACATCCTCGGCCACGTCCGGGGCGGTCAGCAGCGGCTCGGGCAGCCACTCGCCTACGTAGTCCTCCTTACGTCTGGCCAGCGTCCGCAGCCGGTTCAGCGCCAGCCGGCTGACGATCCGGACCAGGTAGGCGCGCGGCTCGATCACCTCGGCCTGGCCGTCCGCGCCGATCCCGTCCCAGCGCAGCCAGGTCTCCTGCACGGTGTCCTCGGCATCGGCGGCCGAACCGAGCAGCTCGTAGGCGACGGTGAACAGCAGGCTGCGGTGGCTGACGAATGGGTCGTCGGTCATGCCAGCGAGCGTAGAGCGGGACTCGCCAGCGGCTTGAGGTCGCATGAGGCCGCGTAGCCCTCAGACTCGATCCCGAGCGCGACGTTGCCCCGGGCATTCAGGTTGGCCAGCGCGATGAATGCGGTCAGCTCGACCATGGCAGCGTTGCCGATTTGCTTGGCCAGTTCGGCCACCATCTCGTCGGTCACGCTCGGCGGCGTGTGGGTCATCGCCTCGGCGTAGCCCAGCACCGCCCGCTCCAGCGGAGTGAACACGGTCGAGTCGCGCCAGCGCGGCACCTCGCGAGCCTTGTCCAGGTCCAGGTGCTCGTTGAACGCCTGGAAGTAGCCGAAGTCCAGGCACCAGCTGCAGCCGATCAGCGACGCTACCGCCATGTGCGCAAAGGACTTCAGGCTCAGGTCGCAGGCGTCCCACTTCTTGGCCTTGGCGCCGATGCCCATGGTTGCCTTGAGCACCGGGCGGTTGTGCCAATACACGCCAAGCGGCTCGGGCACCCGGCCAAGCAGCTTCTTGCTGAACCGCTTCACCACAGCGCCGTACAGGCCGGTGACCTCGGCCGGGGGAATTCGGGTGGTGCTCATCTGTCCTCCTGATGGGTTGGTGTCCACATCAAGACACCGCTGATCCATCAGGTGTGACAGCTGCCCGATCGACCGCAAGCTGCCAATCCGTCAATCGCTCAATCGCTCAATCGGCTCAGCGGCCGGTAGTGCCGTCGATCAGCTCTCGCAGGATGTCGGCATGCCCGGCATGCCTGGTCACCTCACCGGTCGCGTGCGCGATTACCCAGCGCAGACTGAGGTATTCGCCATCGACGGGCATCGCCATCCGGGCCTCGGGATTACCGATTCGGCGGATCAGGGCGTTGCTCGCCACAATCGCGGCACGGTAGTCGGCGATCACCTCGCCCGCGCTGCGCTCAGCGGCAACAACCATGTCGAACTCGAAGTCAGCATCCTCACCGATGCCCGCGAACTGGTAGCCAAACCAGAACCGCTCAGCCACGCTCACGTGCTGGATCAACCCGAGAATGGACGTCCCGCTCGGGACGAGCACCCGGCGCAGCTGCTCCTCAGTAAGCCCGGACGCCTTCTTCAGCAGGCAGGACCGGACGAAGTCCAGAAAGGCCAGCGCGGTGTCCAGCTCACCGGTATCGACTCTGGGTACCGGCTCGCGTTGGGTCTCGAAGGCCACCGGGTTCGCCGACGATTCGACCATGCCGGCAACGATAGCCACCGGCAGTGACACCGACTCGATCAGCTGGCCGGACCCGCGAAGTAGTGCCCCGCGTCGAGGTCCTCGGTCAGCCCGGGGTGCCTCGGTTGCCAGCCGAGCAACTGGCGCGTCAACGCATTCGAGGCCGGCGCATCAGCACCGAAGAAGGCACCGAGCCAGCCGAAATGATCGGCCGCCTTCTCGACCGGGACGGACTCGACCGGCACCCCGAGCCCGCGGCCGATCGCCTCAGCGATAGCCCGGGTCGGCACACCGTCCTCGGCAGTGGCGTGCAGCACCGAGCCCGCGGGCGCGTCCTGCACGGCAAGCCGGACCAGCCTCGCGGCATCGAGTCGATGCACCGCGGGCCAGCGGTTGGCGCCGTCGCCCACGTAGCCGGACACGCCGCTGTCGCGGGCGATGCCGACCAGGGTTGCCACGAAGCCGTGATCGCCAGCGCCGTGCACGGTCGGCGCGAACCGGACGACGACCGAGCGCACGCCCCGGTCGGCCAGCGCCAGCGCCGCGTCAGCGTTGCCGGTGCGCGGGTGCACGCCGGGGTCGGGACGGTCCTGCTCGGTGCCGACCCGTCCCTGCGCCAGGCCGAGCGTGCCGGAGGCGATCACCAGCGGCCGGCCGCTGCCCGCGAGCACCGCACCGATTGCCTCGATCGCCTGCAGATCCGTCCGGGCCGCCGCCGGCATCTGGGAGAAGTCGTGGTTGTAGCCGAGGTGGACGACCCCGTCCGAATCAGCGGCCCCTGCCCGCAGGCTGTCCAGGTCGTCGAGCTCACCGCGCAGCACCTCGGCGCCCAGGGCCGCAACGGCGGCGGCTGAGGCATCGGAGCGAGCCAGGCCGAGCACTTGATGGCCGCCAGCGAGAAGTTCGGTGACGGTAGCCGAACCGATCCAGCCGGACGCTCCGGTAACGAAAATGCGCATGACGACCTCCATAGATTCGCTCACCAGCGACTTGATGTCACGTGATGACATCAACATAGCAGAGTGATGACACGTGGTGACATGGCCTAGGCTCCGGGCATGGGTCGATGGGAGCCGGGCGCGAGCGGCCGGCTTCGGCAGGCAGCAATGGAGCTCTACGTCGAACGCGGCTACGAGCAGACCACGGTGGCCGAGATCGCCGAGCGAGCCGGCCTGACCGCCCGAACCTTCTTCCGCTACTTCACCGACAAGCGCGAGGTGCTGTTCGAGGGGTCGGGCCAGCTGCAAGACATGATGGTGACCGCGCTGGCCGGCGCCCCGGATTCGGCCTCCCCGATGCAGGCGGTCGGAGCCGCGCTCGACGCGGCCGCGAGCATGCTCGGGCAGCACCGGGATTTCTCCGGCCAGCGCCAGTCGGTGATCGCCGCCAACTCAGAGCTGCGCGAGCGCGAGCTGATCAAGCTGGCATCGCTGGCAGCGGCGCTGGCCAGCGGTTTGCGCGACCGAGGCGTCGCCGAACCGCGCGCAAGCCTGGCCGCTGAGGCCGGTATCGCGGTGTTCCGGGTCGCCTTCGAACGCTGGGTCAGCGAGCCGGATTCGGCCGGCCTCGGCCAGCTCATGCACGACTCGCTCGATCAGCTGAAGGCGCTGACCGCCGACAGCTGACCGCCGACAGCTGACCGCCGACGCTACTCAGCCCGCGGGCGTCCTCAGCTCGTGGCCGTGACCCGGTCGGCGATGATCCGCGCGCACTGCACCGATTCGGTGCCGGTGGTGTCCACCTCGAGGTCGTAGCGCACGCCCCGGTGCACCAGCTCCGCCTGCGACAGCGCCATCCCGGCGATCCGATCGCCGCGGGCAGCCTCGCGCTCAGCGGCCACCCGACCGGCGCAGCGGACCCCGACCCACAGCACGTCCAGGCCTGCTACCGCTCGCAGCCAGCGCTGCTGGGACGCCGCACCGCCGAGGAACACCTCATCGACGATCACCCCCGCGCCGGCACCGGCCATGGCGGCAACCCCGTCGATCCAGGCCGCCTCCAGCAGCCGGAACTGCGTCCCGACGCTCACCTGGCCGGCCGGGCCGAACTCGATCCCGGCAGCGGAGGCCCGCAGCGCGGCCGGCATCGCCTCGACCAACGTGTCGACCCCGATCGACAACCACGGATCAGGCAGGATCGCTTGCAAGCATCGGGCAATTCCTGACTTGCCCGAGCTGGAACCGCCATTGAGCACGATCAGCTGGGTCACCGCGCTGATCGCTACTGGCTGTCGCGCCAGGCCACCCAGTTGCGCAGGTCGGTCAGGTCGTAGTCAGGGCCGCCGACCCCAACCGTGAACAGCCCGGCGCCAGCAGCCAGCAGCGGCGGACCGACCTCGGCCGGATTGCCTTGCACGCCAACGGACTTCTCGATCTCGGACGGGTCCCGCTCGATCTTGGCGCACCAGTCCGCGAGCACCCCGGTCTTGTGCTTGAAGGCCTCCAGGTCAGCGAACGAGTGCCAGATGTCGGCGTATTCGGCCACCATCCGCAGCGTCTTGCGCTCGCCGCCGCCACCGATCAGCACCGGAACCTTGCGGGTCGGCGCCGGGTTCAGCTTGCCCAACCGCGCGGTGATCCGGGGCAGCGAGTCGGCCAGGTCGTTGAGCCGGGAACCAGCGGTGCCGAACTCGTAGCCGTATTCCTGGTAGTCCTTCTCGAACCAGCCCGAACCGATGCCGAGGATCAGCCGGCCATCGCTGAGGTGGTCGACGGTACGGGCCATGTCGGCCAGCAACTCCGGGTTGCGGTAGCTGTTGCAGGTGACCAGCGCGCCGAGCTCAACCCGGCTGGTCTGCTCGGCCCAGGCGCCGAGCATCGTCCAGCACTCGAAATGCGCGCCTTCCGGCTCGCCGTAGAGCGGGTAAAAGTGGTCCCAGTTGAAGACGATGTCGGCGCCAATCTGCTCGGCCTCGGCGACCGCGTCGCGAATCTGGGCGTAGCTGGCGTGCTGTGGCTGGATCTGGACTCCGATACGGATCCGTTCGCTGGTCATGATTCGAAATTACCCTGTCCGGCAACCGCGTGTGCAAACCGGACTCAGCCGCGGCGGACCAGTGCGGCCGCGCGCTGCAGGTCATCGGCCAGGTTCTCCTTGCGCATCCGCAGGTCGACGTAGAGCAGCGAATCCACCGCAGCCTTCAGCGGCGCGGTTGCCAGGAAACTGACCGCGCTACCGATCGCTACGAAGGCCAGGTACCCGTTGGACAGGTGCGTGACGGTGGAGTTGGACAGCACGAAGCTGCTGCCCGCGTCCGTGCCGGTGATCGCCAGGCCGATCACCGAGAACACCTCGCTGATCACGAACCCGATCACGCCCGCGATCAGGTAGCCCAGCGCGCGCACCCCCCACACCCGCCAGAAGGTGCCTCGCACCAGCTCCCTTGAGCGGCTGAGCGCTGAACCGATGCCCCGGTTCTCCACGATCAGGGCCGGCACCGCGACCGCCCAGATACCCCACAGCCAGATTCCTGGTGCCAGGCAGAACACCAACCCGATCCCGCTGGCCAGGCTGACCACGAACGACAGCACCACCAGCCGGACGATCCGGGACCGCACCTTCGTCCAGACCAGCGAGATGTCCGCGCGCCGGCCGACCACGTCCTCGGTCACGACCACGATCAGCATGCCGGTCAGCACCGCGCCGAACAGCGCGCCGATCAGGGACAGGCCAACCGTCGCAGTCAGCACCCGGTATAGCTGCGCCCAGTGGACGATCGGGTGGGACGGATCGGTGTTATCGATGACCTGGCGGCCGTTGGCTGCCAGGTAGTGCTGGGTGATGAAGGCGACCACCGCCTGGATCACCGCCACCGGCACCGCCAGCGCTAGCACCGTACGGGCGTTTCGGGTGACCGCGCTGAAGCTGCCGCCGATCAGCTCGGACAGGCTGAGCGGACGCAGCGGGATGCAGCCAGGCTTCGGCGCCATCGCGTAGTACGGGTTCGGCCCGCCGTACGGTGGCATGCCGCCATACGGCGGCGGTTGGCCGTACTGCGGTTGGCCGTACTGCGGTTGGCCATACGGCGGCGGTTGGCCGTACTGCGGCTGCTGGCCATACGGCGGCTGCTGGCCGTAGGGCGGCGGGCCGGGCGGCGGCGGTTGGACCACGATGTCTCACTTCGTCAGGCACACCGTCGGTATCGACGACGAGTCGCGGTGATCCTCGCAGGTCAGCAGCCACCGGCCCCGGAACAACGCGGGCGGGCCGGCAACCGGTTGGCTAAGACGCTGGCTCAGCGAAGCGAGCTGGCCTGCAGCGCGAGCATGCCGATTCCGGCCGCTAGCACCAGGAACATCAGCACCGAGCTAAGCACGACCAGATCGAGGAACCGGTCGGATTCGAGAAACCGGACCCGCTCAGGCGCCGGCAGTTCCGGGGCAGCCGCCTGCTCGCGTGCTCGACCGGTTCGGCCGACCCGCCAGGGCACGGTTGCAATGGCCACCTCTCAGGTGTACCTGGCCAACCCCGCCTCCGCGACGCGCAGTACCAAACTGCAACCGGCACGTGATCAGCGCTAGACCGTTTGGCCAGCAAAACTAGTCAGATCGGCCAGCTCGGCGATCACAACTCGTCCAGCTGCTGAGCCCGCAGGTAGCGGCCGAAGTGCGGCACGGTGAAGGCGATCCGGCCACGCTCGCCGGAGTAGATCAGCCCCTTCTTCAGCAGGCCGTCGCGAGCCGGCGACAGCGACTGCGGCTTGCGGCCGAGCCGGTCGGCAACCGCCGCGGTCGGCACCGAGTCGGCCGTACCACTCGATTCCGGCTGAGCACCGGCCTGCTCGCCGGCCTGCTCGCTGACACCGGCCATTGCGTACAGGTATTCGCGCTCGGCCGGGGTCGCGCGCTCCAGCCGGGACCCGAAGAAGCCCAGCGCGAGCTCGGCCTCGGCCTCCGGAGCGGCCACCGCGACATCGGCGGCGGTGATCGGCGAGGTAGGCGCCAGGTCCCAGACGGTCTTGCCGTAGGCCTGCACGAAATACGGGTAACCGGCAGTGAGCGCATACATCCGATCCAGCGCGTCCGTGCTGAACTCGGCCTGCTCGTCGCGTGCCGGTGCCTGCAGCGCGCGATCGGCCGCGGCGCGATCCAGCCGGTCCACCCGCAGATAGCGAAACAGCCGCTCGCTGTAGGACTTGCTCGCCGACAGCACCGCCGGCAGGTGCGGCAGACCCGCACCGACCACGATCAGCGGCAGCTGGTGCTGGCTCAGCTCGTGGCAAGCCGCGCAGAGCGCCGAGATATCGGCCGGGCCGAGGTCCTGCAGCTCGTCGATAAACAGTGCGATGCCCCGGCCGGCGTCAGCGGCCAGCCCCGCCGCGTCAGCGAACAGCTCCACCAGGTCGATCTCGATGTCACCGGAATCGGCCCGGCCCGGTATCGCGACCGCCTCGATGCCCGGCTGCCAGCGGTCGCGCAGCTTGGTCTCGGCGACCGCCTTGAGTGCGAAGGATTTCAGCACGCCGAGCACGTACTCGTTGGCCTCGGCGCTGGCCGTGCTGCCGCTGCCGCTGCCGCTGCCGCTGGCCGTACTGCCGCTGCCGCTGGCCGTACTGCCGCCGGCGCCGAGCTCGCGAATCGCCACGTGCATTGCCGCCGACAGCGGCCGGCGCAGGGCCTGGTCCGGCCGCGCTTCGAGCTTTCCGGTACCCCAACCGGCCCGGACGGCGGCCGAGCGCAGCGCGTTCAGCAGCACCGTCTTGCCGACCCCGCGCAGCCCGGTGAGCATCAGCGACCGTTCAGCCCGGCCACGTACCACCCGTTCCAGCAAGACGTCGAAGGCGGCCAGCTCACCGTCCCGTCCGGCCAGTTCGGGCGGTCGCTGGCCGGCGCCAGGAGCGTAGGGGTTGCGGACCGGATCCATGATCGGACTGTATCCGGCTCTCTAGCAAATGCGGCAGAAATCCAGATACAACCCGAGCGTGTCGCTAGCCGGGCACCGGCTGGTCCTGCTCGGGACGCTGCTGGGCCGACTCGGCGCTGGCAAGCATGATCTGGCCGATCTCGCCCATCGTCGCCAGCTGGTCCGGGGTGAGCTGGTCAATCAGGCAACGCCGGACCGCCGCGACGTGGCCGGGCGCGGCCGCCTGCACCACCGCGAAGCCGGCCTCGGTCAGCCGGGCCAGCTGCCCGCGCTTGTCGGTCGCGCAGTCCAGCCGCTCGACCCAACCCCGCTCCTCCAGCCGGGACACCGCATGCGAGAGCCGGCTGCGCGAGGAGCGGGCCCGATCAGCCAGCTCGCTCATCCGCAACGCGTGGCAGGGCTCCTCCGACAGCGGCACCAGCACCTCGTAATAGGCGTGCGACAGGTTGCTTTCGACCTGCAGTTGCCGGTCCAGCACGTCAACCAGCACCCGGAACCCGTCGATAAAGCTGCGCCAGGCCACCTGCTCCTGCGGGCTCAGCCAACGCGGTTCGGTCATGTCACGGTTCCATTCGATCGCTCATGGCAGGGTCGCGCGCCAGGCTCAGCGAGCAGTTCAGGGTAAGCCGAGCACGGCCTGGTTCGCCCGTCGCCGGCCTACCAGCCCGTGCGAAACCGTCCGAGCGCCGTGCGAAACCGCGCCGAACCGGCCCGCACTAGACTGGCCTGGCGGGCAGCGTGGCTCGCCCGTTCCGCCCCCCTGCTCCGCCAGCCCCGTGCTCGCCCCGCCGACAGCTGCAGCGCCGACGCAGCCACGGTGGCAAGCAGCCGGCTAAGTTCCGTAGTCCCTGCAGTGTCAGCGAGGTTTACCAGTGCACGCCAGCCCATTGCGCGTCCTGCTAGTCGAACAGATCCATCCGGACGCGGTGGAGTTGCTGCAGGCCGCGGGTTTCGAGGTCACCTCGCTGGACCGAGCCCTGGACGAGGACGAGCTGATCGAGGCGATCGCCGGCGTCCAGCTGCTCGGCATCCGATCCAAGACCCACGTCAGCGAGCGGGTGCTGGCCGCCGCGCCGCAACTGCTCGGAATCGGCGCCTTCTGCATCGGGACCAACCAGATCGACCTGGCCGCGGCGGCCGGCCGCGGCGTGACCGTGTTCAATGCGCCGTTTTCCAATACCCGCAGCGTGGTCGAGATGGCCATCGCCGAGCTGATCTCGCTGACCCGGCGGCTGTTCGAGAAGAACTCCGCGATGCATGCCGGCGTCTGGGACAAGTCCGCCACCGGCGCGCACGAGATCCGCGGCCGCACGCTCGGCATCGTCGGCTACGGCAACATCGGCACCCAGCTGTCGGTGCTGGCCGAGAACCTCGGCATGCGGGTGCTGTTCTATGACAGCGCGGACAAGCTGGCGCTCGGCAACGCCCAGCGCAGCGAGACCTTGAAGGAACTGCTGCACGATGCCGACATCGTCACCCTGCACGTGGACGGCCGGCCGGAAAACCGCAACATCTTCGGTGAGGCCGAGTTTGCCTCGATGCGGCCGGGCAGCCTGTTTCTCAACCTGTCCCGGGGCTTCGTGGTCGACTACGCCGCGCTTCGCCGCCAGATCGAGTCCGGCCACATCGCCGGTGCGGCCGTCGACGTGTTTCCGATCGAGCCGAAGGGCCGCGGCGACGAGTTCGTCTCCGAGCTGCGCGGGCTGTCCAACGTGATCCTGACCCCGCATATCGGCGGCTCGACCGAGGAGGCCCAGCAGGACATCGGACGGTTCGTGGCCACCAAGTTCGTCGACTTCATTCGCGAGGGGTCCACCTCGCTGTCGGTCAACGTCCCGGCGCTCGGGCTGCCCCGGCGCACCGACACGCTGCGGCTGGCTCACCTGCACCGCAACGTGCCGGGCGTGCTGGCGCGGGTCAACGGCATTCTGGCCGAGCACGAGGTCAACGTCGAAGCCCAACTGCTGGGCACTCGCGGCGACGTCGGCTACCTGGTCACCGACAGCATCAGCGGCACCACTCAGGACATCGTCGACCTGATCCGCGCGATGCCCGAGACCATCCGCTTGCGAGTCATCATCTAGCGCTTTCGTAAGGGTATGGGCGGTTCTGGTGGGTTGTGGGCGCAACTAACTTTTGTTCGGACTGTTCCAGTCATGGGGTCTGTTCCAGTCGTGGGGTCTGTTCCGGGCGCGGGTCTGGTCCGGGCGCGAGCCTGGTCCCGGCGCGAGCCTGGTCCCGGCGCGGGCCTGGTCCCGGCGCGGGGGGCCTGCTCGGCGAGTGGGCAGTTTGGTCCACCGATGGGCGTTTGCAACTGGCCACTCGTCGCGCAACTGCCCACTCGCGGGACGTCCCGGCGCGCAACTGCCCACTCGCGGGACGTCCCGCCGCGCAACTGCCCACTCGTCGCGCAACTGCCCACTCGCGGGACGTCCCGGCGCGCAACTGCCCACTCGGCTCGCAACTGCCCACTCGCCGCGCACCTGCCCACCCGCTGAGCGTCAGTGTGGCTTGGCCGCGGTGACAATCCTGGCCGGCGGCACGATGCCGGCTACCACGCCGGAACGCCGCACGTCCACCAGTCCGGCGGCGGTCGCGGCAGCCAGGTAGGCCCGGGTACCGAAGATATCCACGATGACCAGCCGGCCACCCGGCCGCAGCACCCGTCCGGCCTCGGCGATGACCGCCGCTCTGAGCGAGCGCGGGTGCACGTTGTGCACGGCCAGGCTCGCCAGCACCACATCGAAGCTGCTCCCGGCCACCGGCAGCGCGGTCAGGTCACCATCGAGCAGCCGCACCCGGTCCGACACCCCGAGTACGGCCGCGTTGCGCAGGCAGCGATCCCGGCCGCCACCGGCCTGATCCCGAAGCCGCCACCGGTCCAGGCCGGTGGCCGTCCCGGTTGTGAGCCGCTGCGCCGCGCCGAGCAGCATCAGCCCGCTGCCGCAGCCAAGGTCGAGCACGTCCTCATTGCCGACCAGCGCCAGCTCGGCCAGCACCCGGTCCCGAACCCGAACCTTGCCCCGTATCGAGCTGTAGGTCAGCGCCGCTGACCCGCCGAGGCCGAGCACGCTGGCCCAGATGCCCCAGCCGAGCACGGTCGGGTTGCCGGCATCGGCATCGGCCGCGACCAGCGCCAGCAGGATCAGCCCGACCGCACCCAGGCCGGCCAGGCCGAACACCATCGGTGGGGCATCGATACCGAACGAAGGACGCTTCGCCAGCCGCTGGCCAGCACCGGTAGTCACCCGGCAAATGTCGCGCGGACCGCGACTCACGTCAAATGCCATGGAATGTGTCACAAGCGCCCGCTGTAACCGTTTTCGCCACCCTCCGTAGCCGATTTCAAACAACTTCCACCAGTAATTGGTAAGTGGTTGACATAGACCGGGACCGTCCATCAGCCTGTCGCATGCGCCAATTCACCCGAATGGCGCAGAACCCCCTAGAAGGAGGAAACATGGAAAACCTTGCGCTCGAACTGATTGATCTCGACCTCGACATCATGGAGATCGGCTCGGTCCGCGACGCCGTCCAGCTGCCCGAGACCGGCGCCTCGTCCGGTGGTAGCAGCTCGGGTTCGAGCTCCTGCTGCGGTAGCTGCTCCTGCTGCTGCTGCCTGTAGGTCTGACCGACATTGCCTCCTACGTCGATAAGACGTAGGAGGCAATGCTCCTGAGAGGAAGCGGACCGCCTGCATGATCACCGCCGGACGAGCAGCCAGGATCACCGAACCGACCAACGTCTGCTGGGACATCGCGCCCTACGCGATGGCTCGGTTCAATCCAGTCCTGGCCACCGCAGGCGGCAGCCAGCACCACGAACTGCTCGCCGAGATCCGCGAGCTTCGCGCCACCCGGGCGCAGCTGCGCCAGTCGGTGCTGGACGAGCTGTACGCGCTGACCCCGACCGTCACCGACGAGCTGCGCCGGCGGGTCGTGCTGCCCACCTCGCGCGCCGTCTTCAACGACCGGCTGCCGCGCGCCTCGGCCGAGGAGCTGACCGGCCTGACCGAGCAAGCCCCCGAACTCCGGCGCTGGCTGGCGCTGGTCCAGCGCGAGCAGCACAGTCAGCACCTGCTGACCGACGCGGTCGCGGTCGCTTTGGACGCCGATAGGCAACGATTGCAGCAGATTCTCGGTAGCCGCGAGTTTCTGCTGGCGGCCGGCATCACCAGCCCGGACATGGCCCGCGCGGCCCAGCGCTACGCCGAAACCCCGCTCGCCCAGCACAACAAGCGAGTTCGCAAGTCCGAGGCGAAGCTGAGCCGCTACGCCGAGAGGGCGGCCACCAAGACCAGCCCGTTCAGCCATTTCACGGTCGTCGCGGTGGCCGAGTGGACCAGCACCGCAACCGCGCCGGCTGCCATCGATCGCACCGTGAGCCGGGTCGAACCCAACCTGTTGCTGGTCGTCCGGTTGCTCGATGCCGCGCTGCACGATCACGAACTTGCCGAGGTCACCGCGTTCCGGGTCCGGCCCGAGCTGCGGCACACCGAGCGCGGTTACGAGTTCGAGGTCATGCGCGACGAACCGGAGCGCTCGCGGATCTATCAGGGCCGGCGCGCCAAGGTCGCGATCGGCAAGTCGAGCTCGGTCGAGTTGCTGTTCGCGGTGCTGGACGGCGTCGGCGGTAGCGCCACCCTCGGTGAGCTGGCGGCCGCACTTGCTGAGCGTTCGGCCCAGCCGTTGCCGATCGAGGCGGTACGCGGCTACCTGGCCAAACTGCGCGAGGCCGGCCTGCTGGTACCGAGCCTGCGGGTCGATCAGCAGGCCGATCACCCGGCACTGGTGCTGGCCGCCGAACTGGGCAAGCTGGCCGGTCACGCCGCTGCCCGGCTGGCCGACCAGCTGCGCAGCCTGCACCAGGAGACGGTCCGGATCGGCCAGCTCGCCGGGCTGGCGCGGGCCGAGGCGGTGGACGGGCTGCGCACCGCCTGGGAGCAGGCGTTTCAGAGCTGGGGTGCCCAGTCCCGGTTCGACAGCCCGCTGTATGAGGACGTCGCGCTCAGCGCCCCGGTTGCCATCGGCCTCGATCGGTGGCGTCGGGTGCACACCGACCTGACCGAACTGCTCAGCGCGCTGGAACCGCTGAACATGGATCATCCCGGCCAGGTGCTGATGCGGCTGATGATGGTCGACCGGTACGGACCGGGCGGGCGCTGCTCGTACCAGGACTTCGTGGCGCTGCTGCCGGACGTGTTCACCGCCGAGCGGGTCAGCCTGGCCTCGATCCTGGAGGTGGTTGCCGGCCGCGACCCGGACCTGACCCGGCTGCTGGAGCTGCGCGAGCAGTACCTGGCCGCGGTCAACGCCGAGCCGGACGCCGCTGAAGTGGTGCTGGAGCCGGCCCTGATCCGGCGGCTGGCCAGTCAGACACCGGCCAAATTCAACCGCTCGCACGCCTCGGTCAGCGCGTTTCTGCAGCCGGTCAGCCAGCTCGGCGACGAGCTGGGCGGTGAGCTGGACAGCGTGGTGCTCAATGCGGCCCTGGACGGGCACGGGCAGTTCCTGTCCCGGTTCCTCGAACTGTGGGACGGGCAGTGGATCGAGCGGGTCCGGGCCCACCTGCGGGCCAGCCAGCCGGCCGGCAGCACCGAGCTGCGGCCGGTGCAGGGCTTCAACGCCAACGTCCACCCGGCCATGCTGGATGCCGAGTTCACCCTGCCGGAACGGCACGATTCGACCACTGCTGCTGATTCGTCCGGCGCTGCTGATTCGTCCAGTGCTGTGGATTCAGCCGCCGCTGCCACTGTCGATCCGCGCGAACTGACCGTGCTGCACGACCCGGCCACCGATCGGCTGCGGCTGCTGGATCGCCTGGGCAACCCGGTGCATCCCCGCTACCTCGGCTTTCTGGTGCCCTACCTGCTGCCCTGGGAACTCACCGGGCTGTACCTGCTCAGCCAGCCGAGCCAGCTGCGCATCGACAGCGCCAACGAGCTCGAGCGCCGGATCACCGAGCCCGACAGCGTCCGGCACTACCCGCGGGTGCGCTACGGCTCGATCATCCTGAACCGGCAGCGCTGGTACGTCCCGGCAGCGGCGTTTCCCCAGCAGCAACCAGAGGAAACCCCGACCGAGTTCCTGATCCGGTTGGACGGCTGGCGGGCCGCGCACGGCATCCCGGCGCGGGTGTTCCTGATCCGGCTGGACGGCGCCACCACCGAGAGCCAGGAGCTCGGCCGGCCCAAGCCGATGTATGCCGACCTGCAGTCCCCGCTGCACCTGCGCTGCCTGCCGGCCTGGCTGGACGGCACCGAGATCGTCCGGCTGGACGAGGCGCTGCCCGACCCGGCAGCCGGCACCCTGCTCGACCCGGCCTTCGGCCAGCACGTCTGCGAGTACCTGGTCGAGTGCTCGCGCGGGGTCGCCGCAGGCCAAGCGCCAGCCGGCCAGGCACCAGTCAGGCAGGAACCAGTCGGGCAGGAACCAGTCGGGCAGGCAGCAGCCGGGCAGGGCATCGCATGACGCCCCGGCCCACCATCGTCCCTACTTTGTCAGCTGAAACGGTGCCGGTGAACGCTGCGCTGCCCGAGTTGGATTGCCTCGTGGTCAGCTACCACGACGACGACAAGGCCGCGTTGCTGGCCGACTGCCTGCTGCCGATCGCCGGCCGGCTGCAGCAGCGCACCGGCGGCGAGCTGGCCTTTCTGGAACGGCATTGGCTGCGCGGCCCGCACCTGCGACTCACCCTGCCAGCCGCTGGCCCGGGGCTGGACCGGGCCGGCCTGCTGGCCGAGATTAATGATTATTTGCAAGCAAAACCGTCCACCAAGCCGGTGGACGACGAGCAGTACGGGCAGCTCAGCCAGGCACTCGGACGGGCCGAGCTGGTCCGGCCGCCGTACGTCCCGATCCGGCCGGACAACACGGTCAGCATCGAGCCCTACCCGGTGAGCGCGACCGCCGAGCTGATCGGCGCGATCGGCTTCGAGCTCAAGCAGGGCTTTCTCAGCAGCGCGGTCACCCCGCTGCGGTTCGCGATGGATCTGATCGGCTCAGGTGCGCACCGGCTGATCCCGGCGTTCTCGGTGCTGGTCGCGCACGCGGCCCGCTGGCCGGTCGGTGGACTGGCCACCGGGCAGCTCAGCTACCGCTCGCATCTGGAGGACTACCTGGCCCAGCACGATCCGGACGGCCGGATCCGGGACGTGCTGGCCGACCGCTTTCGCCGGGTCGAGCCGGTGCTTCGCCCGCTGTTGCAGGCCCAGGTCGCCGATACCCGCACCGGCCGCTATCACGGCTCGGACGGCTACCTGGCGGCCTGGTCGACCGCCTTCGACCGGGCCTGGCCGCCGGTGCTGGCAGCGGCCGGCGCAGGCCAGCTCGGCGAGGACCTCGGGCCCGGATACCTCGATACCGCAAGGGGATTCGATCCGACCACCGAGCGGCAGTGGCGGTTCGGAGCCGACCGGCCGTCCAGCGAGTTCCACCACGAGCTGGCCAAACTCAACTACCTGCCGGAGCGGATGCACGTGGTCGAGTTCGCCGCCTACCGCTTCATGACCAACCAGGTCACCCGCTGGCTGCCGCTGCTGGGCATCTCACCGCTAGAGCGCTACCTAGCCTCATACGCGGTGTCCGAACTGGTCGAGAGCGAGTTCGGGGTGTCCTGGCGCGACCAGCTCGCCACCATCCAGCGTGACCCGAATGCCCAGCTCAGCAAGGGGAATCAGACGTGAGCGCGACCCTCAGCACGGACCGGCCGGTTCGGCTGCGGCCCGGTGCCGCGGTGTACGTGGTCGATGAGGGGCTGCTGTTCTGCGGCTGGCAGAACTCGGCGCTGATGACCTGCGGTACCGGGGTCCGCCGGATCTGGAGCGCGGTCGAACCGCACCTGCGCGGCGGTGTCGAACCGAGCCGGCTGATCGAGCAGCTGCCCGAGCCGGCCGTGCCGGTGCTGCGCTCGCTACTGGCCGAGCTGGACAAGCACGCGATGCTGACCACGCTGGTTGCCTCGGCCGGCCAGTCACCGGCCGAGGCCCACCTGACCGCCTTCGCGCCGGACCCCGAAGGGGCCAGCCGGGCGGCCCGGCAGGCCCGGATCGTGCTGAGCGGGCCGGCGGAACTGACCGCCCCGGTCAGTCAATTGCTGGCCGAATGCGGGCTCAGCGGCTCCGGTACCGAGCCGTTGGCGCTGTACTTGGGCGACCCGGCCGGGCTGGCCGTGGCCGGCCCGGTTCAGGTCGCCGCAGTGGCGGCCGGCGCGAGCGTGCTGGTTGCCGACTGCGCCGACGGGACGGCTCGACTGCTGCAGGCCGCGCTGGCCCGACCGGCCGGTTCGGTCACGCCGATCAGCTGGCAGGTCGCCGGCGCCCTGGTGCTCGAGCGCGTCCACCGGGCGCTGGCCGGCCTGGCCGGGCCGGGGACCGCCAGCCTGATCGAGGGCCAGACCGCGCGCACCGTCCGGTTGGCGCCGCTGCGCCGTCCGATCGCCCAGCTGAGCTGGGGGGCCGCCGGCATGATCGAGCCGGCTGAGCCGTCAGCAGCCGATGAGCTCGGCGGCCAGCTGACCGGGCCGCTGCCGGCCGAGCTGGTGCAGGTTCCGCTGGCCCGCCAGCAGGTGTCGGTGCACGGCCAGCCGTCCTACTACGGGGTCGGCCTGGATCAGGAACGAGCTGGTGCCGACGCACTACTGGCCGCCGCCCGCGCCCAGCTACCGGCAGCCCTCGATCGCGGCGGCAACGATTTGCTGGTCGGGCCGTTCCCGGCGGCCGGACGCGGTGGCCTTGACCTGCTCGCCGAGGCGGCCGGTCGCGCGCTGGTGGCGCTGGCCGACCCGCCCGCAGGCGAGCCGGCGGCCAGGGCGCTGGCCGATCCGCTGGTCCGCCGGTGGCTGAGCTCAGCCGAGCGGCTGGCCGGCCCGGTGCAGCTGCGCGCTGGCGGGTCGGCGGTGTGCCCGACCGTGGCCCTGGCCACCGCCGAGGCGGCCGGCTCGCTGAGCTGGGGCTACGGGGTGACCTCGGCGCAGGCCAGCGAGCACGCGCTGCGTGGCTTGCTGTCGCTGTTGCTGGCCGGCGATCGACAAGCCGGCCAGGTGGCTGCGGCGCATGAGGTGGCTGCCGAGACCTTCGTCCGGGCAGTGCTGGCTGATGGCTTACCGGACGAACTGCCTGACTTGTCAGAACTGGCGGCTATGGTGACCGAGCGCATCCCCGGCCTGCGTTGCCAGCCGTGGGATCTCGATGGCGAGTTCGAAAGCAGGGGAATCGTGGGGGCAACCGTGGCGGTCGGCCGATGAGCATCGACCTCGACCAGCCTGTCGCCGAGCCGGTGATCGAGGGTTCCGGC
>JBDSAN010000208.1:0-3332 GCA_039922115.1 Jatrophihabitantaceae bacterium | reverse complement strand
TGGTCAACTCCGGCGCTCGCGGGAACATGATGCAGATGCGTCAGATCGCGGCAATGCGTGGCCTGGTGGCCAACCCCAAGGGCGAGATCATCCCGCGTCCGATCAAGGCCAACTTCCGTGAGGGCCTTTCGGTGCTGGAGTACTTCATCTCCACCCACGGTGCCCGTAAGGGTCTGGCCGACACCGCGTTGCGTACCGCCGACTCCGGTTACCTGACCCGTCGCCTGGTCGACGTCAGCCAGGACGTGATCATCCGCGAGGATGATTGCGGCACCGAGCGGGGCGTCAAGCTGGTCATCGCGGCAGCAGCTGCCGACGGTCGCCTGATCAAGGACGGCCACGCTGAGACCAGCGTGTACGCCCGGGTGCTGGCTGAGGACGTCGAAGCCGATGGGGCAGTGGTGGCCAGTGCCGGCGCTGACCTGGGTGACGTGCTGATCGATGAATTGGTAGCGCGTGGCGTGTCCGAGGTCCGGGTGCGTTCGGTGCTGACGTGTGAGTCCCAGCTCGGCACCTGCGCCAGCTGCTATGGCCGCTCGCTGGCCACCGGCAAGCTGGTCGACGTCGGTGAGGCGGTCGGCATCATTGCCGCCCAGTCCATCGGCGAGCCCGGCACCCAGCTGACCATGCGTACCTTCCACACCGGTGGTATCGCCGGTGACGACATCACGCACGGCTTGCCACGTGTCGCCGAGCTGTTCGAGGCCCGGGTGCCCAAGGGTGTCGCGCCGATCAGCGAGGCAACTGGGCGGGTGCGGATCGACGAAGTCGAGGGCACTGGCAAGGGGTCTGGTCGCAAGCTGATCGTGACCCCGGACGACGGCACCGAAGAGATCGAGTACCCGATCCTGCGTCGGGCTCGGTTGCTGGTCGGCGAGGGCGACCGGGTCGAGGTCGGTCAGCAGTTGGTCGCCGGTGCGGTCAACCCGCACGACGTGCTGCGGATCATGGGCCCGCGTGAGGTGCAACTGCACCTGGTTCGCGAGGTCCAGGAGGTGTATCGCAGCCAGGGTGTGGCCATCCACGACAAGCACATCGAGGTGATCATCCGCCAGATGCTCAAGCGCATCACGGTGATCGACTCGGGTGCGACGGAGTTCCTGCCGGGTTCGCTGGTCGAGCGGGCCAAGTTCGAGGCCGAGAACCGTCGAGTGGTGGCCGAGGGTGGCGAGCCGGCTTCCGGCCGTCCGGTGCTGATGGGTATCACCAAGGCATCGCTTGCTACCGAGTCGTGGTTGTCGGCCGCGTCCTTCCAGGAGACCACTCGGGTACTCACCGACGCCGCGATCTCGGCGAAGAGTGACTCCCTGGTCGGGCTGAAGGAGAACGTGATCATCGGAAAGCTGATCCCGGCAGGTACTGGCATCGCCAAGTACCGCAACGTCGAGGTCAACCCCACCGAGGAGGCCCGCGCTGCGGCGTTCTCGATGGCTGGCTACGACGAGAGCGACTACTACGGCTTCGGCCAGGGTGGCGGCCAGGCCGTTGCGCTCGACGACTTCGGGTACAACGACTTCCGCTAGGTCAGCCTTACCGCTCTGCCGCTCGAACCCGCGCCTTCCCAGGAGGAAGGCTGCGGGTTCGGGCGGCAGAACGCGTTAGGGCCAGTTCGTCCGGGCACAGAAAAGGGCCGGCATCCGAATCGGATGCCGGCCCTTTGCCAAGCCTGGGTACTACAGCGGGCGAACGTTCTCCGCCTGCGGGCCCTTCTGGCCCTGGGTGGTCTCGAACTCGACGCGCTGGTTCTCATCGAGGCTGCGGTAGCCCTCGGTGGCGATTGCCGAGTAGTGGACGAAGACGTCCGGGCCGTCGCCGTCCGGAGCGATGAAGCCGAAGCCCTTTTCGCTGTTGAACCACTTGACGGTTCCCTGTGCCATGTCTATCTCCTAGCTGAATGCGGTTCGGCTGCCACACTGTGTGGCATCCGGGTTGTCGTCAGTTACCCCCGCCGTTCAGCTGGGAAAACGAAACGCCCGCTGCGAGTAACCGCGGGCGTTCTAAAGAAACGATCGTGGAACACTGCAACTGCAACCGAGCAAAACCGTAGCACGAATCTCGGGCTTACTGTGCATCGGACATTCGCGAACGCAGACCTCACGCTTGCAGTAGCGGCATTCGTGGTCAGGGGCGGGGCCGCGGTGCGTGCGGCAGCTAGCGTAATCGGGCCTTCCGCAGCCAGGAGCGGACCCGATTTTGATCCACGCGCAGGCCCCGGTATTGTTTGACCTTGTGCCCGGACACTCCGGGTGCTCACTCGTGTCCGTCATTGGCGCTCGCTGCAAGCTTCGTCCCGGCTCCGGCCGGTGCGACCGGCTTTAGCTCCACAAGCAGCGCTGACGAACCGGGGCCGTCCGGTGGATTTGTAGCTAGTTTGCTGCGGGTTCTTCCTGAGGTAGGGCGCGACACGCCCGACCGCGGGTACCGGAAGGTGACAACAGCACAGCAGACTCACACGGCAGCACGACCGCCGTGAACCAGCCAGAGTGCCGGGGCCATTCGCTCCGACGTACCGCAGACGAACGAGGAGATTGCAGGCCGCATGCCTACGATCCAGCAACTGGTCCGTAAGGGCCGCCAGGACAAGATCGGCAAGACCAAGACCCCTGCGCTCAAGGGTTCTCCGCAGCGACGTGGGGTTTGCACGCGGGTGTACACCACCACGCCGAAGAAGCCGAACTCTGCGCTGCGCAAGGTCGCGCGCGTCCGGCTTACCAGCGGTATCGAGGTCACTGCCTACATCCCAGGGGTTGGACACAACCTCCAGGAGCACTCCATCGTGCTCGTTCGCGGAGGCCGGGTGAAGGACCTGCCTGGCGTGCGGTACAAGATCATTCGCGGCTCGCTGGACACCCAGGGTGTTCGCGGCCGCAAGCAGTCGCGAAGCCGCTACGGCGCGAAGAAGGAGAAGTCCTGATGAGCGCTCGCGCGAAGAACAAGGAGATTCAGCATGCCGCGTAAGGGCCCGCCGCCGCGCCGTCCCCTGGTCATCGACCCGGTGTACCAGTCGCCGCTGGTAACCCAGTTGGTCAACAAGATCCTGGTTGCCGGCAAGCGCTCGACCGCCGAGAGCATCGTCTACGGCGCGCTGGAAGGCTGCCGCGAGAAGAACGGCACCGACCCGGTCGTCACGCTCAAGCGGGCGCTGGACAACGTCAAGCCGACCCTTGAGGTGCGCAGTCGCCGCGTCGGTGGCGCCACCTACCAGGTGCCGGTCGAGGTGCGCATCCCGCGCCAGACCACGCTGGCCCTGCGCTGGCTGGTCGGCTACTCGCGGGCTCGCCGTGAGAAGACCATGACCGAACGCCTGATGAACGAGTTGCTGGACGCCAGCA
>JBDSAN010000207.1:0-3937 GCA_039922115.1 Jatrophihabitantaceae bacterium | reverse complement strand
CGCTACCAGATCCAGAAGGTCTGGCGGGGGGAGCGCCCCCAGGAGGGTCGCTACCGCGAGTTCACGCAGGCCGACATCGACATCGTCGGCCGTGACACGCTCGCTTTTCACCACGACGTCGAGGTCGCCCGGGTGATGGCTGAGGCGCTGTCCAGCCTGCCGGTGCCGGCGCTGACGCTTCAGGTGAACAACCGCAAGCTGATCGAGGGGTTCTTCCGGGGCATCGGCGCCAGCGACACCGGCCAGGTGATGCGGGTCATCGACAAGATCGACAAGGTGCCGGCCGAGGTGATCGCCGGCATGCTGATCGCCGAGGCGGGCCTGGACGACCAGCAGGCCGCGCAGTGCCTGGCGCTTGCCGAGATCCGGGCCTCGGACACCTCGTTCGTGGCCCGGGTGCGCGCGCTCGGCGTCACCGATCCGATGCTGGACGAGGGGCTGGCCGAACTGGCCGCGGTGATCGAGGGCTGCGCCTCGCTCAACAGCGACCGGTTCACGGTTGAGGCCGACCTGCGAATCGCCCGCGGCCTGGACTACTACACCGGCACCGTGTTCGAGACCCGGCTGGCCGGCTTCGAGAGCCTCGGCTCGATCTGCTCCGGCGGCCGATACGACTCGCTGGCCAGCGACGGCAGGACCAGCTACCCCGGGGTAGGGATCTCCCTCGGCGTCACCCGGATGCTGATCCCGCTGTTCGCACGCAAGAAGCTGACCGCCAGCCGCTCGGTGCCCTCGGCGGTGCTGATCGCGCTGCCCGACGAGGCAGCCCGGGCCGGCTGCGACGCGATCGCCCAGCAGTTGCGGGCCCGGGGGATCGCCTGCGAGGTCGCGCCGAACCCGCAGAAGTACGGCAAGCAGATCCGGTTCGCCGATCGCCGGGGCATCCCGTTCGTCTGGTTCCCGGCCGGCGCGCTGGAACCCGGACCGGTCGATCCGGCAGCCCCGGACGGGCAGCTCAGCGAGCATTCGGTACGCGATATCCGCACCGGCGAGCAGCTGCCGGCCGACCCGGACAGCTGGCAGCCGCCGGCTGAGGACCTGCGCCCGCAGGTGGTCCGTCCCGAGGTCGATCAGCAAGGTGGCCAGCCCGCTTGACCGCTAGCCCGGACGAGCTGCTCGGCTTCGACCGCGAGCACATCTGGCACCCGTACGGCCCGCTGCCGGGCCAGCTCGAGCCGCTGCTGGTGGAGTCCGCGGCCGGGGTCCGGCTGCGGCTGGCCGATGGCCGCGAGCTGATCGACGCGATGTCGTCCTGGTGGGCGGCGATCCACGGCTACCGGCACCCGGTGCTGGACGCGGCCGCCCGCCGGCAGCTGGATTCGATGAGCCACGTGATGTTCGGCGGGCTGACCCACCGGCCGGCGATCGAGCTGGCCCGGCTGCTGATCGAGCTCACTGCCGAGCCCCTGCAGCGGGTGTTCTTCGCCGATTCCGGCTCGGTCTCGGTCGAGGTCGCGGCCAAGATGGCGCTGCAGTACTGGAGCTCGGCGGGCCGGCCCGGCAAGCACCGGCTGATGACCTGGCGGGGCGGCTATCACGGCGACACCCTGCACCCGATGAGCGTCTGCGACCCGGACGGCGGCATGCACGCGCTGTGGCGGCCGATGTTGCCCGAGCAGCTGTTCCTGCCGGCACCGCCGCCTGGACACCAGGCCGCGCTGGATCAGGACTACCTAGCCGGCTGGGATCGGGCGCTGGCCGAACACGCCGGCACGGTGGCCGCGATCATCGTCGAGCCGGTGGTGCAGGGTGCGGGCGGGATGAGCTTTCACAACCCCGGTTACCTGCGCGCGCTACGCGAGCTGGCCGACCGGCATCAGGTACTGCTGATCTTCGATGAGATCGCCACCGGCTTCGGCCGGACCGGGACGCTGTTCGCTGCCGAGCAGGCCGGTGTCGCGCCGGATATCTGCTGCCTGGGCAAGGCGATGACCGGCGGCTACCTGTCGATGGCGGCCACCCTGTGCACCGCCGAGGTCGCTGAGCAGATCTCGCGCGGTTCGGTTCCGGTGCTCGCGCACGGGCCGACGTTCATGGCCAACCCGCTGGCCGCGGCGGTGGCCTGCGCGTCCATCGAGCTGCTGGTGGGCTCGGATTGGGCGGGCTCGGTGGGCCGCATCGAGCGTGGCCTGACCCAGGCGCTCGCGGCGACCGCGACGCTGCCCGGGGTGCGCGAGGTCCGGGTGCTCGGCGCGATCGGGGTGGTCGAGCTCGATCGTCCGGTCGACGTCGCGGCTGCCACCGCGGCGGCAGTCGAGCGCGGTGTCTGGCTGCGGCCGTTCCGCGAGCTGATCTACACGATGCCGCCCTACCTGTGCACCGACGCCGAACTGGCTGACATCGGTGCGGCAATTCACGTCGCTGCCCAGGCCAGCCTGGCCGCGACCGGCAGCTGACGTAACGTCGCGCTGTGCACCCTGACCGGCCCGAGGACTGGCTGGCCGCCGATTGGCCGGCCGACTGGCTGGCAGCGCAGGCGGCCGGCCGGCAGACAGCCGGCCTGCACCGCCAGCTGCGCCCGCGTCCGGAGCACTCGACCGTGCTGGACCTGGCCTCCAACGACTACCTCGGCCTGGCTCGTGACCAGCGGCTGGCGCGCGCCGCGATCGAGGCGATGCGGGCCTGGGGGACCGGCGCGACCGGGTCCCGGCTGGTGACCGGAACCATCGAGCTGCATGCCGAGCTGGAGCGGGAGCTGGCCGAGCTAGTCGGCGCGCCGGCCGCGCTGGTGTTCTCCTCGGGTTACCTGGCCAACCTCGGCGCGGTCACCGCGCTGGCCGGGCCGGACTGCCTGGTGGTCGCCGATGCCGGCAATCACGCCTCGCTGATCGACGCCTGCCGGCTGGCCCGCAGCGAGCTGATCGTCTGCCCGCACGGGGATCTGGCTGCGGTGACCGCCGCGCTGTCGGGTCGGGCCCAGCCCAGGGCGCTGGTGGTGATCGATGCGATCAATTCCGCCGACGGGGACCTGCTGCCGCTGGCCGATTACCAGGCGCTGGCGAGCAGGTTCGATGCCTGGCTGGTGATCGATGACGCGCACGGCCTCGGGGTGCGCGGCGCCGGTCGGGGCTCGGTTGCCGAGGCCTCGATCGCGGCCGAACCGAACGTGATCAGCACCGTGACGCTGTCCAAGGCGCTAGGTGGTCAGGGTGGCGCGGTGCTGGCCAGCCAGGCGGTGATTGAGCAGCTGATCGACACCGCGCGGTCGTTCATCTTCGACACCGGCCTGAACCCCGCTTCGGCCGGTGCTGCGCTCGCCGCCGTCCGGGTGATTGCAGCCGAACCCGCGCTAGCTGCCGCGACGCTTGATCGGGCGGCTCGGCTGGCCGAGATCTGCGCGGTGCCTCGGACCGATTCGGCGGTGGTGCCGGTGCTGATCGGCGACGCGGCGGCGGCCTACCGCTGCTCGACCGCGCTGCTGGACCTCGGCGTGCGGGTCGGCTGCTTCCGGCCACCGTCGGTGCCGGCCGGCACCGCCCGGCTCCGGGTGACCGCGCGGGCCGACCTCACCGAAGCCGAGCTGGACCGGTTCGAGCAGTGCCTGCGCAAGGTGCTTCGACGGTGAGGGTGCTGGTGGTGACCGGGACCGGCACCGGCGTGGGCAAGACCGTCACGACCGCGGCGCTGGCTGCCTGCGCGCTGGCTCGCGGCGAGCGGGTCGCGGTGGTGAAACCGATCCAGACCGGGGTGCTACCTGGCGAGCCCGGTGACCTGGCCGAGGTCGGCCGGCTGACCGGCCTGACCGACCTGCAGGAGTACGTCCGTTACGCCGAGCCGCTCGCGCCGGCCACCGCGGCCCGCCGGCTCGGCGAGCCCGGCCCGGAGCTGGCCGGCCTGGCAAGCCGGATCGGGCAGCTGTCGGATCGGGACCTGGTCATCGTCGAGGGTGCCGGCGGGACGCTGGTGCGCTACAACGAAACAGGGGACGGCATCGCCG
>JBDSAN010000206.1:0-6516 GCA_039922115.1 Jatrophihabitantaceae bacterium | reverse complement strand
GGTGATGAGAGGGGTTTGGTATGGCAGCGGATCAGCACTAAGAGACTGCTGTCGCACGACCTCTGCCTCAACCATGGTGATGAAAGACATCACGACGTCGCGTTCTTCGTCCACGGTCACGCACTCCGGGCACACCAACTCACCGGCAACTTGGTTCCAGCCGGTGCCTTCCCTCAGAAGGCGGCCGTCCGCCCTTATGTCATCGGAGAGAATTTCGATCGGTATCCCGATACCGACGACCTCGTCTTCCCCGCGCGCCCGGCCGCAGCGCGAGCAGGTCGGGTCCACAGATGATCACGGTACCCGGTGACCCTGGTGCCTACCAGGGCTTTAGGTCCATCAGCTACGTGATGCCCATTCGGCGTTGGGCAGCTACCGCAGATCCGGATCACGTGACCGAGTATCTACGGTGGCTCAGCACCCGCGCCGAGGTCATCGTCGTCGATGGGTCAACGGCGGATCTCTTCAACAGGCATCACGAACTATGGGGTCCCTATGTGACCCATGTGCCCGTTGCCCCCGGCTTATGCACTCGTAACGGCAAAGTTGGCGGCGTCCTCACCGGCGCATACTTAGCGACAAGCGATGTGCTTATCATTGCCGACGACGATGTCCGCTATGACGCTCAGACACTCCGCCGAGCTGAACAAGCACTAGACGATGTGGATCTTGTCCGGCCGCAGAACTATTTCGATCCGCTACCGTGGCATGCCCGATGGGATACCGCGAGGACGTTGCTAAACAGAGCATTTGGTGGAGACTACCCCGGGACATTCATCGTGCGACGAAGCGCATTTCTCGCGATCGGCGGCTACAACGGGGACGTGCTTTTCGAAAACCTTGAACTCCTTCGGGCGATGAAAGCCGCCGGCGCCAGGATCGCGAATCGTCCGGATATTTTCGTCCAAAGAATTCCTCCTACGATAGGGGATTTTAGGCGACAACGGGTGAGGCATGCCTACGAATCCTTAGCACAACCGCTGCGTTTCACGGCAGAACTCGGCCTTCTCCCAACTCTTTCCTATTTAATCTTTCGACATAAATGGAAGGCCCTGATAAAGTTTATGGCGACTTTCATCGCAGCAGCTGAGTTCGGCCGGCGCAGGCACGAAGGACGAAATTTCTTTCCCCCGACGTCAGCACTGTTCGTGCCAGCTTGGCTCGCAGAAAGAGCACTATGCGCCTGGGTCGCGGCATGGCATCGACTACACGGCGGAGTCCAATACTCAGGAGAAAACTTCCTCATCGCGGCTCATCGTCGCGACACATCTTGGAACAGAACACTGGCCAGTATGGCACCCGAACGACACCCGAAAACCGGTGCAGAAGATTATGGCGCGAATGCGATCGACCTTGAACGGGCCGAGGATTACATCGGTAGGCGAAGGTGATCACGCGTTAACCGGCTCTTCCGAATCCAGGGTGTAGCTGACGGCGCGTTGGTCGCTGGTTGAGGGTCGAGGTCTTCCGATGATGGAGGTTCCTGCGCCGTCCAGCTGGAAGACCTCGACGTGTTTGACGCTACCTTCGTGCTCCCTGATCTCGGCGCGTTCTGCCGCCTCGACAAGCTGGGGTTGGAGGTGATCGGTCAGCGCCTTGAGCCCGATCGTGCGGTACTGGCGTGCCGGGTCGAGCCGGGTGAGTTCGACCGGTGGTGTCGCCGGTGCGGCGCCGAGGGGTCGCCGCGCGACACTGTGACCAGGCGGCTGGCTCACGAGCCATTCGGTCATCGACCGACGACGCTTCAGCTCACCATCGTCCGGTTCCGCTGCGCGGCCTGCCACCACGTGTGGCGCCAGGACACCAGCCGAGCCGCACAGCCCCGGGCGCGGCTGTCGCGACGCGCTCTGCGGTGGGCGTTGCAGGCGATCGTGTGTCAACACCTGAGCGTGGCCCGGGTTGCCGAGGCGCTCGCGGTCAGCTGGGATACCGCCAATACCGCAGTCCTGGACGAAGGCCGCCGCGTGTTGATCGAGGACCCGACACGTTTGGATGGGGTCGCGGTGATCGGCGTCGATGAGCACGCCTGGCGACACACCCGCCGCGGCGACACGTTCGTCACGGTGATCATCGGCCTCACCCCGATCCGTGACAAGACTGGTCCGGCACGCCTACTGGATATGGTCTCTGGCCGCTCCAAGGCGGTGTTCAAGACCTGGCTCGACGTCCAGACACCCGCGTTCCGCGACGGCATCGAGGTGGTGGCGATGGACGGGTTCACTGGCTTCAAGACCGCCGCCGCTGAGACCGTTCCGGACGCGGTCGCGGTGATGGACCCCTTCCACGTCGCAGCGTTGGCCGGCGACGCGCTGGACCGCTGTCGCCAACGAGTTCAGCAACAGACCTGCGGGCATCGAGGCCGCACCGGTGATCCGCTCTACGGCATCCGACGGGTGCTGCGCACCGGCGTCGACCTGCTCACCGACAAACAGAAACGACGCCTGGCCGCCGCGCTGAATGACGACCAGCATGTCGAGGTCGAAGCGACCTGGCTGTTCTACCAGCGCATCGTCGCTGCCTACCGTGACCCCGACCGGGCCACCGCGAAGACCGCCCTCGCCGTGATCATCGGCGAGCTGCGCGCGAACGTTCCGACACCACTGACCGAGCTGATCCGACTCGGCCGAACCCTCAACCGCAGGGCCGCCGACGTACTTGCCTACTTCGACCGACCCGGCACCAGCAACGGACCGACCGAGGAGCGTCAACGGCCGCCTGGAACACCTACGCGGCTCCGCCCTCGGCTTCCGCAACCTCACCAACTACATCGCCCGATCACTCCTGGAGAGCGGCGGTTTCAGACCACGACTACACCCTCAATTCGGATGAGCCAGCAATGGGGCGGTCACACGCCGAAGGCCAACGTCCGCCTCCTCGATGGTCAGCTGTGGGACCAGATGCCCGCGCTGGCCGAGCCGCAGAAGCCGGTCGCGGCCGCCAGTCACCCCAGCGGCTCGTAAGCGTCGATATAGAGATGGTTCGTCTATAGCCGTCGTATTTGTGACAGACCTACAGTTGCCGCATTCCCTTTGACTGACTGGAGGCAGGTCGTGAAGAAGTTCGTAATTCCTGGAGTCGTCGCCGCCGTCGCCGGCGCCGCGGTACTGATGACGCCGACCGCTGCGCTCGCCTCAGGTCCGTATCTGAACAACAACTACGCGACCTGGACACCGGCGAACTGCGACGACATCACCGCGTGCAACTCCACCGGAAGCGGGAACATCTACCCCGCCAATGGAACGGGATTCACAGAGATCTGCTACTTCGACGCGAACTATCAGATGGGCAACTATTGGACCAACCGTTACTTCCGCGGCTACGTAGGCGGCCACCCGGGCCGATGGGTCGTGCACGCTTCCTACGTCATCAACCAGACGTCGGTCGGCCCTTGCTGATCTGCGACCGACAATGAGCGCTCCAGCGCAGGCGGATACAGGACCCGACCGGCAAGAGTGAGCTGCAGAACCGCAAGAAATGGAAGACGCGGCTGGAGCTGGCCAACGCGATCTTTGAGTACCAAGAGATCTTCCACAACCGGCAACGACGCCACAGCGCACTCGGCTGTCTGACACCCATCGAATTCGAGAACCACAACGACACCAGCGTGGCCTGACTCCCAACCACCGAGGTCAACAAGCGGGGGCCAGATCACTCTGGCGGCGTTCGGCCGGGCGGGACGTATCGCTGTGAGAGCGAGGCGGGTTGCAGGACAGCGGCCAGGGCCCGTCCCCGCACGTACGACGGTCGCTAGGACGACCTGGCCGCCGGGGTGGTTGGGCTCGCTGACCGGTGGCTCGCTTGCTTCGAAACTCGTCAGCGCTTCCTTGCTTACGGCGCTGCTGGGCGGGGCGGCCTACCAGTACCGGATCGGATATGACGAAGGCGTCGCGAACCGACTAGGGATCGCCGTTGATTTCGTGCCGTCCAGCTCAGATCCGGCGGCGACTCCGTTTGAGATTGTGCTGCTCCTGCTGGCAGTCTCGGGTGTGCTGACGTTTCTCATGATGACCCTGCCGGCGCTGACGGTTGGCAAGTGCCGGCAATCCTCAGTGGCGTGTACCTGGTGGTCGGCGTCTGGCATTTCCTGCGCCAACTCCGCGGACAACACAGCTGGTATGACCTGGCAATCGCCGCTGCGCTGATGGGGTTCGCCGTGCTAGTGGCGGCGGTCAACCGACTGATCCGCTGGCTGATCCGCCGGGCACAGCAACGCCGATCACCACGTCAGACTCCCCCACCACCGCGCTGGCTGCGGTCGCTGGTTCAGCGTATGGACTCCCAGATCCCTGACAAAGTCGCCGGTTTGACCACCACCCTGCAGATCAGCTTCCTGGTGCTGGTGGTGCTCTTCAGTGGCTTCTACGGCGCATTAGGCTTCGGTAGCTGGCTCGGCCGACCGGCGCGGCACCGGCCCAAGCGGTAATCAGCGGCAAGACAACCTACGGTTGGCTCGGCACGACCCCCGACGGCCTCGCGGTGGTTCGCCCGGTCGATTTCTGCGGAGCAGCCAGCCCAGAGACAGCTCGCTACATCCAGGTCACCGGGGCCCGCTCAACGCTGCTCAATCCCGAGGGCTTGCAAGTCATCCGCCTGCGGCACAGCTTGCGGATCGTGCACGGTTGCCCGAAGCCATAGAAACGACACGGCACCCATCCTGACCCGACCAGACCACTCCGTCATGCAAGTTCACCGCGCCTGTACTCAGCGCTGGCGAGGTAACCAGAGAGCGCTGCTTCATGCAAAGTAAATACGGCCCCCAGCAAGGACGGGCCCTGTCGTCGGCGAGGTGCCGTATCAAGGCCTTCGCGTTGCAGCCTGCGGGGTAACCGACGAGACGACACGATTCAGCCGACGAACGGCGCGCTGACACAAGTCGACTGGCGCTGCGGCGCCGCGTCCGGGCGTCCACACCGCGCACGATATCCGTCGAAATGAGCAGTAGTCGACAGCATCCCGCGCAGATGGATCGTTCTGGGCTTGCGAGTCACAAACTGCCGATGACAACGCGTTCGCCGGATCGACTTGCACGGTTGTCCCAGCAGTCCCACCCAGGCACGATCAGCCCAAGGATCGGGTCGAGCTCGAGATGTTCAGCGCCGCCACCCAACAGGTGTCGTCCGCGCTTCCGGCAGGAAGTTCCCCATTGTCGTCATCCAGGGAGACACGCTGACCGACCCGCTCGGCAACGCTGAGCAGATCCTTGGCGAACTGCGGGCCGGGCGGCGTCCCACTGAACCGCCCCGGAACAGCAGCCAACCCGCGGCTAACATTGGTCGCGCTCGCCGAGGTCCTCGACGTCAGCGTCCACGAGCTGCCGCCGACCTCGGCTGCAGGCGTGGCCCGCCACCGAAAACATCGAAGGCGGAGGCCGGAGCAAGCCATCCGAAACTGCGAAGGGGGATAAGCTGTGAACGAACTGTCCGAATCAGCACAGCTGGTCGTCGAATTTCATGACAGCGCACCCGAGGGGCTTTCCACGGTCCGCGCTATCCACGGCGACGACGTCACCGTGGTTGAGTCCAAAGGCTTCAGCGCGGAGGCGTATACAACTCAGGTGATGGTCGCAGCCGCGGCGGGCGGCGCAATCAGGTCGCTAATACCACTCGTTCGTGCCCATATCGAAGCAAAGCGGCACGTCACGGTCCGGGCCGATGGCGTAGAGGTTCAGGGGCTCGGAGCGAAGGACGCGATCCGCGTCCTAAAGGAACTAGCTTCCTCAAAGAAAGTAGCCGACCCGCCTGCAGATGAGTGATTTAGATACGGTCGGTCGCTATCTCGCCGGGAGCAGACTCGGCGTCGATGCCGGCAGAGTCCCGCCCGCCGCTGTAGCGGCGTACCAGGAAACCCTGGCAAACCTTGTATGGACCCTCAAATGGCCGGACCGGCTCACTCGACCCGAACTGCTGGTGACCTTCACCGCTAACGCGAAAGTCGAGACCGTCTCGCTTGCCGACAAGGACGTCATCGTCTTCGACACCCGGCTCGGCTCAGTGTTCCGGAAACTGACCGCGTTCGCGATGGGCGACCCCAACCCGCAGGCGGTGGTCGGGTGGGGCCTGTTAGAACTCGCGGTCGCGTTAGCTTCGGTGGGGGCCGCATGGCCAGCGCTGTCGGCGTGGCATCTAGGGACAATACGGAACGAAGAAGCAGATGCCGACGAAGTCGACCCGCGAGTAGCACGGTCCGTCGAAATTCAAGAACACTTCGTCCTCGCCCACGAGGTGGTTCACGCTGCCCTCCGAACCGGCGCCATAGACCAGGCCTTCCGCGAATCAGTCGAAGATCTGGTGCGGCAATGCATTGCAGCGGCAGAGTCAGTGCGTGACCAGGCACCAGTGGATAAGGTCATCGAGGCAGTCGTAAAGGAACACATCGACGCCATCAACTCTGGTTCACGATACTTCCGGGCTGGTCCCGAGGCGCGAGAAGACCTCCTGCGAATGGCTGCGGACACGTACCCATTCCGCGAGTACGTCGCGGACTGGGTACAGCCACGACCACACCTGATTGAGGAAA
>JBDSAN010000205.1:0-12615 GCA_039922115.1 Jatrophihabitantaceae bacterium | reverse complement strand
ATATGTAGCTAGCTTCGTGATCAGACCACGTAGATGATCTTGAGTCCACGATTGCGGATCGTTAACCTGCCCAGCCCCCAAAATCGGACGGTCCGCCTAGATAAGAACCGGGAAGTCGCCGGCCGCGGTCCGTGGCCGATGCCGGTCTCGAACGCGGCCGAGGCGGCGGTGGTCAAGCACGCCGAGGCACACGTGCGTGGGGCCATCGCAAGGTCCGGGCGATGACCCGCTACGACGGCCACGCCGTGTCGCAGGCGACCGTGCTGCGCATCCTGCGTCGCCGCGGGCTGATCCTGGCCGCGGACTACCAGCGCGAACGCCGCCAGCTCGCCGCTGAGCGCCGAGCAGTGTTCGTGACCCGCCGACCGGACCGAACCAGGTCTGGCAGCTGGACTTCTCCGAGTTCGAGACAGTCGGCGGCGGGACCTGGCGGATCGCGGCATGCACCGACTACTGGTCCAAGGTCGAGCTCGGCTGGCACTTCGCGTTGACGGCGAACCAGCACGACGCGATCGCCGCCATCGAGAAGGCCCTGAGCGAGGCCGAGCGCCTCGCCGGCCATCCGCTGGTCGAGGGCTGCCCGATCGACCCGGAGACCGGCGAGGTGCTGCCGGTCGTGACGGTCGTGACCGACAACGACGGCCCGTTCCGCTCGGCCCGCTTCGCTGCCTTCATTGCCCGCCGTCGCGAGCTGCACCACGTCCGCACCCGCGTCCGAAAGCCGGGACAGAACGGTGTCCGTGAGCGCGGGTTCGAGTCACTGAAATACGAACGGCTCTACCGCGAGCACATCCCCGACGGCCTCGTCCTGGCCGCGCACGCCGAGGACTACCGCCTCGAATACAACACGATCCGACCGCACGAGGCGCTCGCCTGGAACCGACCCATCGATGTCCACCTGGGCCGCGCAGACCACACAGTCCCCAACTTTGACCGAACCGAATCTCTGCCATCTACTTGACGCGGGACACCTCAGCCTCAGCCGAACACGGCATGCTGCGCGAAGTACGACGCAGGCTGGTCAGGGGTGTTTGGTGAGCCACCGTTCTCAGTTTCGCTGAACAACGACGCATTCGCTGATAAAGGGCGCGTCCGAGCACCGCCGCTGCTGGGCTGTATCGAGCTGGGCGGTCACTGGCGCGGATCGGTGAACGCTACGGCACTACTGATATGACCGTCCGTCGAGCCTTGGCCGATCATGGCGTTGAAATTCGACCGCGACGAGGTTTTGCCTAGGATGCTTGATCGCCCTGTTACCGCCCGGGCTACAGGGTTCCAATCTTGAACGATGAAGGCAGCGCGAGTATCTCCATAACCTTCGACCGCTTGTCGCGTACGGGCAGGATGATCGCGCCGCTGCGGCCACTGGCAGACGAGACAAAGTTCGCCTTGGCCAGCGCAGCAAGGGCGTCGGGAACGAGCCCTCTATCCGCCTGAGACAGGCCGCGCGCCAACGCGGAAGACCTCCGTCCGCTACCCGCCTGGGCGTACACCTTCTTCAGAATCACCAGCGCAACTCGGTCGAGAGGTGGCAGCTTCAAGCTTGCCAATCCTGCAGTTGTGCCCAGCTCGGGCGACAGTGCGCCGATCTCCGACGACGAGAACATGCTGGTAAACACATCCGGAACCTTGCTCCAGCCATCTATCTGGTCAATGAGGCAACTCTGAAAGGTTGGGATCTGGTCGGTTGCCTCGATTTCGACAACGTCAAGACGTTCGATGAGGCAGTCCGAGTAGGTAACCGCCGCTTCGACCCCCGTTGCGTGGAGAACCAACTCGCGTACCAGGACTCCAACCACAAGCGGCGGAGCCCCTTTTGGCACGGGTGTGTCGAGGACAGCGCCAGTCTGAACGCAATCCATCAAGACTACGTCGAAATATGACTTCGCCATTCGCTCCTGAATACAGCGTCCGACAACGCCGGCGTCGTACTTCTGTTCGAGGAGTCGGGCGGCAGCGACCCGAGCTGTAAGGCCGCCCGCAGCTTGCACCCATGTCGCCGCGTCGGCAAGTGGATGGGCCGAGAATGGGGCCGCTGTGTATGAAGCGAGGTCCAGCCCGTACGCCGCGTCCGCTAGGACCTGATCAACGAATCGGCGGGCTTCGCCATGGCTTTCATTCGAAGCCCAGCTGGCAAGCCCAGGCAACCGCAACAGGAGTTGAAGACCCTCCTCCTCGGGGTCGTATCCGCATACTTCTCGAAAGACCCGTCTCATCTCTTCAATGCTTAGGGAGCCAGAGCCGTCGGTTGCGCCACGGCTTGCCGTGGCGATACGTGCAATCAGTGTCAAGATGCGGTCAGGCGTGATCGAGGTGATGCGGTCTGCTTCGCGGTCTGCGACCAGCTTCAGCATCGCCAGCCATGCGCGGGCATCCTCATCGTGCGCTTCAAGTTCTCGCAGCAGGTCATTGCGGACTAGGAACTGCAGAAGCAATGGGCGCGTCGGAACCCACTCCGGCAAAGGTGTGTTCGGGCCAACGATCTGAACGACTTGGTCGCTGTCGAAGTCGTTGAGAACGTAGTGGTCACCGCTGGCAAGCCCGAGACATCGTGACAGCTCGTCATCCGCCGAGAAGAATTGGGCTCGACCGCATACAACCACCGCAGCGTCAGGCGGCGTATCGGCCACTAGGCGGCGAACCGCGTCTAGCGCGTTCCACCGGACTTGGGCGAGGTCCCTTGCGCCGCCAACCCATCGGGAGGGTACGAGTTCGTCAAAGCCATCCAGCAGAAGGTCGCAGGCGCCTGCTCGCCATGCTGCGACCAGGCTGCGGTCATCCCCAAAGCCGACGTCCTCGGTATGGCGGCGAAGGATCTCTGCCGGGCTCTTGAGCCCATAACAGTCCCGCAGATTGATGTGAACGGGGAAGCGCTGAGCGTCCGGTGCCTTGAAGAATAGCTTCCGCCGTTCCTCGAACATCTGCTGCAATGCCGCACTTTTGCCTGATCCGAAATCTGCCGTGATGACGAATCGTCCGCCCGCCGCGACCTTCGCCATCAGATCGGCGAACGAGGCAAGCTCCGTCGTGCCGGCTGGGGTGAACCGCGGATATACGTACTTGGGCTTGCCAGCACTGGTACCGCCTAGGACAAACGATGTGCTGCCAAATGGGGCGTTCCGCCGGAGCGCGATGTATGACTCGGTATCAATAAGCGATCGTCGCAGCGTGAGGTACCCCATCGACACGATGTCGAGGTTGCACTGACGAGCGATGTTCCTGATCGCATCACGCTGGTCGGCCGTCGGCTCATGCTGCGTGAGAAAGATGCCCCGGATGGCCTTGTTCCGATGCTGGGGATCGATTGCGACCTTCTTAAGAAGATCACGCAGCTTAACGCCGTCTTTCTCTGCCTTGGCCTTCGCCTTATCGGTAGTGAACTCGAAGGCCACCACGGACCTCGCGTCAGTGAAGACCGCATCCCGCTCAAGTCCATCGACCATGGTCGCGCCCTGGCTGCCGGACGGGTCATAGATCGCGCGAGCAAGCGCCAGCGCCCGGTCCTCAAAGTCCGGTCCAGTGTCCTCAGCCGGCGCTGCCACGTGGCTCTCCCTTCGTCGGCGTGCCCGTCCACGCGTCCGCCACATTGAACACCATCAGGCGGGCGGAGCAGTCACCCAAGGCCAGCAAAGCATCGAACGACTACCACGGCGACAGTGTCTGAGTCTACCGATCGGCCCGATCTGCTGGTTCGAAGCTTCGAGCTACTTTACCGGCGCCTATGGTCGTGTATCGTTTCGTCTGGCCTCCCGACGCCACAAAAAATAGCTCACACCAACGAGCGACAATACAATAACAGCAGCCAGCCTAGCTTCGTTAGCTGCGCTATTCAGGCTACCGTCATTCGGGTAGGCGATCGCGATACCTATGCCACCCAAAATGCCGGCGATAGCCGCCACAATAGCCAGCCAAGTCTGCGAGCGTTCTCGCTCAGGCCGAAACTCCCAAACCTTCGATCCGAGAGCTGTCGCGATTACCAACAGGAGTAGGCCGACAAAGAACAAGCCGGCTTCCCAGGAGACTCTATCGGCCTCGATCTCGGACGGACCCGCGTAAGCTTCGGTCCTGTTAAGATGAGTCGGGGCGATCACAGGCCGCCACACTACAATAGTAATATTTTGCGCAGCACTCGACCCACTGCTATTTAAGCGCGCTGCGCCAAATCTTCCTTGGTGTGTCCTGAGGCAAAGTTGTTGACCTGCATGCGCGTATCTGATCGAAACATCCCCGACATAGTTGACCGACGCCAGACTAGAACATGCCTGGAAACTTAGATTGCCTGCCACCATAGCGGCACCCCCGTTATAGAGAATGAGCGTACCCGGGTAGTACAGCAGATCATATATGACGGCCAGATTAGATTCGTCAAAATTGTTGGCTTCGCTGTCCAGATTGAGCGTTTGCCCCCTGGCTATATCAATCGTCAAACACGAGCGCACCAGGCTATCACCCGATCGGCAGTCGAACGGATTCGCGCTAAGCGGAGCCGGTGACGCGTAGCCTCTACTATCCGGAGCCTTCGGAATTTCCACTTCGCGCGGTCCGCTTGTTTTTGGAGCAGCAGAACGGCTGGAATGCGCAGCCCAAACGTCGCTGATAATCGGCGCGAAGAGCGTCGAAAGCGTCAACATAATGCCGGTTACCAGAGTGACCTTGACCCCGTCTTTGTACCAGGGAGGCGGACTATGCCTTGATGCCACCGCACCGTCCCTTTCAGAACCATAGAACTTGACTCTTGGCACCAATTACCGATAAGCATATTATCTTAATCCGACTCATACCGGATGCCAAACCGCGAGCCTCTCGCCCCGCTCGGGTGCCATCGCCATCATCAAGGCGGTCTAAGGAGTGTCTCCCTAGACGTTCGTGGTCGGTGGCGGCCTTTCTGACTGGGTGACGCGATCATCTGGAGTGAGCGATGTGGTCTGGGCTCGGATCGAGCCGCTGTTGCCGTGCTCGGATGGCGTGCGGGGTAGGTCTTTTCGGGACCATCGGCAGGTGGTCGAGGGGATCGTGCACCGGTACCGGACCGGGATGTGGACGCTCACGTAATTCCCAGTGGCTGCGCTCACGTAATTCCGCAGTTGGTGGGTCCGTGTTGATGTTTGACGTGGACCCCGTCGTCGTTGTCGGTTCAGGTCGCCAGGGTTTGTAGTTCCTCGGGGTCGGGGCGCCAGGTGGCGGCGACCTCGGTGGGGTGCGGTAGCCGATCCCGGAGTGGGGCCGGTGGTGGTAGGTGTCGATGTAGTCGGCGATCTCCTTCCTGGCCTGGTCGATGGTTTCCCACTCGGCGCGCCAGGCTCAGCGCTTCTTGAACTGCCCGAACCAGGACTCGATGAACGCCTGGGACTCGGGGTCGCGGTAGCCACTGCGGCGATGGGTGACACCACGCGCCGAGAGGTGCTTTCGGAAGTCTCGGCTGGTGAACTGCGACCCGTTGTCCGAGCCAATGGTGAGCCGTCCCGGCGGGACGGCCCGGTCGAGAATGCCCTGTTCGACGCAGGCGATCGCCTCCTGCGACCGGGTTCTGACATCAACCCGCCAGCACGCCACTTCGCGGGCGCAGCAGTCGACGGCGACGTGCAGATAGACCCAGCCGTGGACCGCCGTCCAGACCTTGGTCATATCCAGGTGCCAGAGCTCGTCCGGTCGGGTAACCCGGAAGTAACCGGGCCGGCGACGGCGGTCGCTGTTGCGCGAGCGCTGCAACAGCCGGTGCTGGCGCATCACCCGCTGCACCCGCTTGCGGTTCACCGGTGCACCCAGCTCCCGCGTCGCCAACGCGGCAACCATCCGGGTGCCATCGGTTGGGTTCGCCTTGGCCACCTCGACAATCGCCTCATCACCGGGTCGGCCACGACCAGGACCAGCACTAGCAGGGCGCCGGGAAATCGGTCGGTAGAGCGCCTGCCGCGAGATCCTGGCAACCCTGGCCACGACAGCTGGTTTGCGCCCGGTGGCAATCACGGCGCGGGCCCTGGACACCCGGGTGCTCACGTCCAGTCCCGCGAGAGTTCCCCGCGATCTCCAACTCATAGGTCATGCGACCTAATGCTCGCTCCAGCTGGCTGATCTTCTTCCGGGCCTCGACTAACTCGGCCGCCTCCGGCGGCTTCTTGTCCCGCGCCGTCCCGAGAGCGGCCTTGCCGCCCTCCAACAGCCGCTCCCGCCATTGGTAATACAGCGCCTCGCTGATCTCATAGGACCGGCACACGTCTCGGACCGGCCGGTCACCACGCAGACCAGCCAACACAATCTCAATCTTCTGCTCCGGCGTAAACGACCGGTGCTTCCTCGTCTCGCCCATCAGCCCTCCTCGGGCAATCAGAGCGACCATCCTCCCAAACAACAATCAGGAAGAACCGTCAATGACCTACCGGGGTCCGCGTCAGGCTGACTCGTCTTGAGAAAACCCTTCCAGCTTCCTGACCGGAATGTTCGGAGGTGCCTTTAGAAGGTCCAGCCGCTCGGGCCGGCAGGTGAGTGCTATGTGGACGCCCTCCGGAACTGAGCCGAGCCGCAGAAGATCCCGAGGAAACGCCTGATCGCCAGGACGACTGTCGGCTTCCATCGCCGCGTTGTCTGCGGCGTCGATGAGAAGAACCGGATGACGTCCGGGATGCTGCTCGCGAAGTGCGGCAACGGCGATGAGCAGGCGGGCATTGAACTGCCTCATGTACTCGGTCGACAGCTGTCCGCGTTGGGGAAGGACCGGCAGACATAGCGCAGCGCCTGCCAATTCGGTGGCGATCTGTATAAGGCCGTCCTGGTGACGGTGGCGTGAGCCGTCCGACGCACGATAGGTACCGTTCCCGAAACAGTCGTATACGACGACATGAGCGCGATCTGCCAGCAACCTCGGAAGCACGGTCGCGAAGGTGCTCTTTCCAACCCCGCCTTCTGCGGTTATCAGCAGCAGCCCCGCGGTGTCGAGGATTGCATCTACAAGGTCGCTATACGCCTGTCGATCAAGGACGTGTCCGTCATTGGCCAGCAAGGATGGTGCGGGGGTGAGCGCAGCAGGGTCGACTCCGAAGGCAACAACCACGTCGGTGTCGCGCAGGAGGCCGTCGACTTCGGTACTTGCGCGCTTGGCGATCAGCTCTATCAGCTGAGCGGCTACGCCTGGCGCGATTCCGCCCGTCAGATCCGCGGTGGCCACATCGAGCGCTGACCTGAGCACCAAGAGGCTCGGTTGCTCGTCATCGACGCTGAGCCGAGCGCAGAACGAAGCGGCCTGTTTCGGCGTCATCTGAAGATGACGGAGTATGCGACCTGCGGTCGCATTTGGCGCGGCCGGTTGGCCATCTGCGATCTGCTTGAACGCGTTCCGCAGCGCGGGCGCCGTGGGCCGATTCGACACGATGGAGAACCGCAATACGACGGGGCCGGGAAGTGAGAAGGCCCCAGTTCTTGTCAGATCCAACTGCGCGAACTTTCGCAGCGTCGGTCCGAGGTCTCGCAGGCCGAGGTTCTTGTCCGCGTCGACTGCCGAGTACTTGAACTGCCTGATGACGATCTCGTCGTACGAGTTCCTGTCCGACCCGTAGTACTCTGCGATGTCGATAACCTCAGCTCCACCAGCGCTGTCATCAGCAATGCTGCCGTGCCCTCAACTGCAATGGCCTGAAGGTGAGAACCCGCGTCGAGTAGCCGCAACAGTTGCGTCGCAGCCCAGATGTAGTGGAAGCGGTCGCCGTTGCGACGGAGCCGTACCGAGTCGACAAACCCATGGCCGTTCCCGGCCGCGAGCTTTACCCTGTTCTTCCTTGACACGTGTCAGGCCTCCTACCAGTACGTAGTCTTCCCTACACAGGCAACTCAAACGGCCGCTTCCGGACGTGTTTCGTCAAAAGACATTCATCCCGTCCTGTGCAAGCCTTCAACCACATCAGCCGTCGTCCTCATGCGTGGTAGGCGCAGGCGTACTTGCCGGAGCGAAAGCCGCGCTCATCGGCTTGTGGGCAGCTCGAGCGCCAGTCAGAACGATTCATCTGCGCGCCTGCGCCTGCCTGATCAGCCCACCCCGATCGACGGTTATCGCGATGCCGCGAGGGCTAGCTGAATTCTCCGGACGGTTGTCCAGTCGAGACAAAGTTGAGAAGCGCTCGTCGCGGAATCCTGATCAGGCGCCCGATGCGGACGACCGGCGTGGGCCACTCGCCAGACCGGATCAGCTCGTATGCGAGTGTTCGGCCGATGCCGAGCAGGTGAGCGGCTTCCACGACGTCCAGCATTCCGTCCATGGCCGATTCGTTAGCATTCTCAAGCGGAACCTGCGTCATTCGTGCCTCCAATGCCTAGCCGGCGACTCCGCACCGTGTACGCCACGTGGGCGGCACTACCTGGCGACCGAGCTCCAAGCTGACGGCCCTGCCGACCGATGGCCGGATGGCTGTGCCGCCAAGCCGTAGACCCCTGCGATCGCTCTACGGGTCTAGGTGGTTGGAGGCGGTAAGCCGGTGCGGATCGCGCAACCACGAGACGGTGAACCGATTCGCCTGGTCATGCTGAAGTCCGGCCGGCCGAGTTACCGCGTCATTCTCGACGGTCCGCCGACGTCGGATGGCCGCCGTCGCCAGTTGCGCAGCAGCCATCCCACCTTGAGTAAGGCTCGCGAGCACGTCACAGCCCATCGGGCAGATCAGGAACGCGGCACGCTGCTGGTACCCGACCGGCAGACCTTCTCCGACTACGCCAATACAGCGTGGCTGCCTCGCAAACAGTCCTCACCGAAGGTTCGAGAGAAGACGCTGCGCGGTTACCGAGGCGCAGTTCGCCACGCTGAACGAGCATTCGGCAACAAACCACTGGGCAAAGTCGTCCGATCCGATATCGAGAAGATGGCAAACACCCTTGTCGATGAGGGCAAAGCCCAATCAACCCTCGCGCTCATCCTGTTCGTTACCCGCTCAGTCTTCGACGACGCGATCGAGGACGGCCTGATCAACCGCAACCCTGCGAAGAACGTCCAAGCCGCAGGACGTAAAGCCCGGCGGCGATCAGTCCTCACCGTCGAGCAACTGCGCGACCTCCGGTCGCACCTTGCCAACGATCGGCTCTGCGCGTGCTGGCTACTCACCCTCAGCGGCCTGCGGAGATCCGAAGTCATGGGCCTGCGCTGGACCGACATCGACCTGCGCGCTCGCACGCTGACCATCCGACGCGGCCGAGTGCTGGTCGACGGCAAACGAACGGTCGAGGACCGCCCCAAGACCGAACGAGGATCGCGGACCCTGCCCCTACCGGCCGACCTGTGGCGGGCACTCAGCCAGCTCCGCGACGAGCAGTCAACCGCCTTCGGCACAGAGCAGGCAGTAACTGGATTGATCGCCATCGACGAAGCCTGCCGCCCGATGCGTCCTGAACGGTGGAGTGACCTCTGGCGAGCCCACTGTCGCGCCGCCGGCGTCCCCGAACTGACCCTGCACGCTGCCCGACACTCATCGGTCACCGCGATGCGCGATGCCGGCGTGCCCGACCACGTCGTCGCAGCTTGGCACGGCCACGACGAATACATCATGCGCAAGGTCTACAGCCACGCCCAAGCAGATCGTCTCGCCGCCGCCGGCAACGCCCTCGAGCAGCTGTTTCGAGGTTCGTTTTAGCTCTCAGCTGGTGCTCAGGCGTAGGGCAGATGTGACACTTCTGTGACGCTAACCAACTAAGCGGAGACTCCCACCGGATACAGCCCAGCAAATACGGGGCCTAGAGGGAGCCGCCTTAGGGAATCGAACCCTAGACCTTCTCATTACGAGTGAGACGCTCTGCCGACTGAGCTAAGGCGGCGCACGGCGAACCGCGACCGGCCGAGTCTAACGGATCGTCCGGACCGAGTTCCTCGCCCGGTATCAGCCGGCGCCGGTACCGCCTGAGATCGGACCCGAGCCCAGCGATCCGGCGCCAGGCTGATTCCCTAGCGGACCGCTACCGAGCTGCCCGCCACCGAGTTGCCCGCCACCGAGTTGGCCGCCGCCGATTCGACCACCGAACTGGCCACCGCCAAACGGTCCACCGGCGGGACCGCCGCGATCGAACCCGGTGCTGGCCTGCGAGCCGGTATCGGCGTAGGACACGCCAACCGCCGTCGCGCTGGCAACCGCGATTGCGGCCACTACCGCCACCGCGGTCCGGCGGGCCGACCAGAGCGGTGCCGCGGCTGGCAGTGGAGTCGCTGGCCGGCTGAGGTAGGGCGCCGGCGGCGCCGGGACACCTGCTGGCCAGTTGGTCGGTGGGGCAACGTCGAGCGGCGCGACCAGATCGGTGCGCGGCGGCTTGGTGTTCACAGTGTGAGCGGTCCTGTTCTGCTGGCTACGACGCTGCCGGCTACGACTCTGCTGGCTACAACGACAAAGGATGGGCCGAATATGACCGCCCTGGCTGGCAGCACCCTGTGCGCACCCTGGCCAATCACTAGATCAACAGCTTGGGTCCGCCCCCCGTCCGCCATCGCCATCGCCATCGAGCCACAGGTTCGCCACAGACTTCGCACAGGACAGCTACAGTCGGCCGGCGCAATATATACAGCGTGACCACAACCAGCGCTCCTCGCCCGTCCTCACTGCTGCGTACCGACGGAACCCCCGTCCGGGTACTCGTCGTCGACGACGAACCGAATCTCGCTGACCTGCTGACCATGGCGCTGCGCTACGAGGGCTGGGAAATCCGCACCGCCCACGACGGGCTCGGCGCGGTTCGACTGGCCCGCGAGTTCAAGCCGGACGCGGTGGTGCTCGACATCATGCTGCCCGATCTGAACGGGCTGGAGGTGCTGCGCAGGTTGCGCGATGACTCCCCCAACCTGCCGGTGCTGTTTCTGACCGCCAAGGACGCGGTCGAGGACCGGATCGCCGGCCTGACCGCCGGCGGCGATGACTACGTCACCAAGCCGTTCAGCCTCGAGGAGGTAGTGGCCCGGGTTCGCGGCCTGATGCGCCGGACCGCCATCGCGACTGCCGACAGCGGATCGGTGCTCGCGGTCGGCGACCTGATGCTGGACGAGGAGAGTCACGAGGTGAGCCGGGCCGGTGAGGAAATCTCGCTGACCGCCACTGAATTCGAATTGCTGCGTTACCTGATGCGCAATCCGCGCCGGGTGCTGTCCAAGGCCCAGATCCTGGATCGGGTGTGGAACTACGACTTCGGCGGTCAGGCCAACGTGGTCGAGATCTACATTTCCTACCTGCGCAAGAAGATCGATGCCGGCCGCGAGCCGATGATCCACACCCTGCGGGGCGTCGGGTACGTGCTGCGCGCCGCGCAGTGAGATGACCTGGCGTCCGCAGCATCCCCGTGACTGGACCCTGCGCAGCCGGCTGATCGCGAGCTTTCTCGGCCTGCTGCTCATCACCTGCGCCGGCATCGGCCTGTTCACCAGAATCGCTTTGAATCACAGGCTGATCGGCCAGCTCGACAGCCAGCTGATCAGCTCTAGTAACCGGTCGGCTGACAACACCGGATTCGGTGGCCCGCCCCGGCGCGGCGGCCTGGGCGAGGACGACATCCACCTGCCGCCGGGCAGCCCACTCGGCAGCTTTGTGGCCAGGCTCAGCAACGGCAGCGTGACCAGCTCGCAGCTGCAGGACGCTGCCGGAACCGTGCCCTCGTTGACCACCGACGTCCAGCAGGCATTGCTGTCAGTCCGGGCCGATAACAAGCCGCACACCGTGAACCTGCCCGAGCTCGGCGGCTACCGCGTGCTGGCCAGCCAGGTGCCCGACGGTGACGTCCTGATCAGCGGCTTCTCGCTGTCCGACGTGCACAGCACCTTGACCAACGTAACGCTAGCGATTGCCGCGCTGGCACTATGTGCCGTGATTATCGCTGGATTGCTCGGCACAGTGATCGTCCGGCTAGCGCTGCGGCCATTGCAGCGGGTCACCGCGACCGCGTCCCGGGTCGCCGACATGCGCCTGGCCGAGGGCGAGGTTGCCTTGCCCGAAGGCGTGCCGGACGCGAACCCGCACACCGAGGTGGGCCAGGTCGCGGTAGCGGTCAACCGGATGCTCGCCAACGTCAGCGATGCCCTGAACGCCCGGCACCGCAGCGAGATGCGGGTCCGGCAGTTCGTCGCCGACGCCAGCCATGAGTTGCGCACGCCGCTGGCCTCGATTCGTGGCTATGCCGAGTTGACCAGGCGAAGCCGCGAGGTGGCACCTCCGGATATCGCGCACGCGATGAGCCGGGTCGAGTCCGAGGCCGGCCGGATGACCACCCTGGTCGAGGATCTGCTGCTGCTGGCCCGGCTCGATTCCGGACGTCCGCTCGACGTCGAGGAGGTCGACCTGACCCGACTTGCCGTCGATACCTTGAGCGATGCGCACGCCGCCGGCCCGAACCACCGCTGGGAGCTGGAGGTTCCCGACGAACCGGTCGTGGTGCCAGGCGATCCAGCGCGGCTGCATCAGGTGCTGGCCAACTTGCTGGCCAACGCTCGCAGCCACACCCCGGACGGCACTGCGGTGGTGCTTTCCCTTACTAAGCATGCAGAAACCGCGACGATCACGGTACGGGACAACGGCCCCGGGATCTCGTCGAAGCTGATCCCGGACATCTTCGAACGGTTCGCCCGCGGCGAGCAGTCCCGGTCCCGGACGGCCGGTAGCACCGGGCTCG
>JBDSAN010000204.1:0-22120 GCA_039922115.1 Jatrophihabitantaceae bacterium | reverse complement strand
GCTGGCCTCGTCCAACTCCTTCTACGCGAGCGACCCGACCAAGCCGCTGCTGCTGCTGGCCGATGGTGCCTACCTGGAGGATCAGGCGCGCGCCGAGCAACTCGGTGGTGATCAGTGGGGAATGATGAATGAGACCGGGAACTTCCCGGGCCAGCCGTGGATGTGGCTCTACACGTTCTGGTATCAGATCAAGCCATTCTCCGAATCCGGTAACGCTGATGCACTGGTCTGGGGCCTGATGGCAGTGCTGAGCTTGCTGTTCATCCTGCTTCCCTACATCCCCGGATTGCGTAGTCTGCCCCGGTTGCTAGGGGTGCATCGACTGATCTGGCGCCAGCAATCGCGATAGCGCCAGCAGGTTTCGACCCGGTCCGGCACGCGTGCGGCCCGGGTCGAAACGTCGGCTGGTCGCGGCTAGGACTGACCCGATGCGCTTGTACACTCGAGGCGGTTGGGTAACTCAGCCAGCCCGGGCCCAGAGCCGCTCATCGACCGCCTCTGTGACGAACTGTCGAAGCCGGGCATGATCGGTGACCTGCGTTCGGATCGCCATGCACACCTTGCCCGTTCAGTCCCCCTCCGGTTCAACCACCACAACCGATTGCGCGAGCCCACGCGGCAGCGACTATGCCGCGCTCAGCCGGTTGGTGAAATCAGCCGGCCTGCTCGAGCGGCGCCCGATTGCCTACGCGATCCAGATCGCGGTGACCATCTCGTTCCTGCTGGCAACCTGCGGTCTGGTCTGGTTCGTCGGCAACTCGTGGTACCAGTTGCCGATTGCCGCGTTGCTTGGTGTCGCGTTCACCCAGGTTGCCTTTCTCGGCCACGATGGCGGCCACCAGCAGGTATTCGCCAGCCAACGAGCCAACGACCTGCTGGGCAAACTCACCGGCAACCTGCTGGTCGGGCTGAGTTATGGCTGGTGGGTCGGCAAGCACAACCGGCATCACTCCCGGCCGAATTCCGAGGGCTATGACCCGGACATCGGCGATGGTGTGCTGGCCTTCACCACCGGCCAGGCGGCGGCGCGCACCGGCTGGCTCGGTCGGGCCGTGGTGCGGCGCCAAGCGTGGCTGTTCTTCCCGCTGCTCACCATGGAAGGCCTCAACCTGCACGTGGCCAGCGTCCGTTCGCTGCTACCTGGCGCCGAGCGCAGTACCCGTGGCGGCCACCGGCGTACCGAGTCGCTGCTGCTGCTGGCGCACCTGGGCCTCTACCTCGCGGGCCTGCTGCTAGTCATGTCACCGGTCAAGGCATTGGTGTTCGTGGCGATCCAGGAAGCGGTCTTCGGGCTCTATATGGGTTGCTCATTTGCCCCCAATCACAAGGGAATGCCAACCTTCACCGCGGACGCCGAGATCGACTTCCTGCGCCGGCAGGTACTGACCTCGCGCAACGTCCGCGGCGGTGCGCTGGTCGACGTCCTGCTCGGGGGCCTGAACTACCAGACCGAGCATCACCTGTTTCCCAGCATGCCCCGGTACTCGCTGCGCCAGGCACAGCGCCTGGTGCGCGGCTACTGCGCCGAAGCCCAGGTCTGCTACACCGAGACCTCGCTGGTCGGCTCCTACGTGGCCGCGCTGCGACACCTGAACCAACTAGGCGCGCCGCTGCGGGCCGAACTGGCCAGCACCGGCCGCTGATTCGGGGCCTGGCTACTCGCTAGCAGTCCCGGCCACCGGATTCACCACGTCGGGCTCGCGCCCGCCGGACCGATTCGTCCACCAGCTGTTCGGCGACGCAGGCGAGCTTGACGTTGTCGCGCTGGCTGATCGAGCGCAGCCGCTGCAACGCCTCATCGGCGGTTGCCCCGGTACGGGCACGCAGGATGCCAACGGCTTGGTCGATGATCGGACGGCTGGTCAGGGCTGCCTGCAACTGACCGGTCAGCTCCCGGGCCTGTGCCAGCACCTGCGCGTCGTGCACCGCCACCGCGGCCGGCCCGGCGAACAACTCACCGAGTTCGGCTGCTCGCTCGTCGAAGCCCTGCTTGCCCCGGGCGTAGATATTGATCGCGCCGATCAGCTGGCCGGGTAACAGCAGCGGCACCGACAGGGCGCTGTGCACGCCGAGCCGGCCGGCCCGTGGCCCGAACCGTGGCCAGCGCAGGTCGCCACCGACCGACCCGGACCGGACGAGTCGACGATCTCGGCTCGCGGTGATGCCAGGCCCCTCACCGAGCACCTCGTACTGGGCGGTGTCTAGCTCAGCCACGAAGGGCTCGGTGGCAGCGAGCGCGGCGACCCTGCCGTGCTCGTCATCCGGACGCAGCAACGCCACGCCCGCGCCATCGGCGCCCGGAATGGCGCGTTGAGCGAAGCCGGCAACCTGCCCGAGCAGCGCGGCCAGGTCCAAGCTCCCGGTCACCAGACAGGCAAGCTCGGCCAGGCTGGATTCCAGGTCGGTTGCCGCGCTCACCTGGCAATGATGGCATCCGAACCTGGGCGGCAGCTCGACCGCACAGTCGCCGGACTCAACCGGCCGGGACGTCGACCAGCTTGCAGCCAAGTGCGATATTGCTGCCGGCGCCGGCGGTATTGATGGCATAGCCGCACACGCGGTGCCGGCCTGGGGTCGCCGGCACCCGGATCGCGAAGCCGTGCAACGCGCCGAAGTGGCTGTGGGCCGCGGCGACGTCTGGCCGGTTCAGGTTCGCCGCTCCGGTTACCCCACCGGATTCGACATAGATCGCCGCCCGGGTCGGGCCAAGGGTGTCCGGGTCGATCGCCCAGCCGCTGGCCAGCACCGAATTAGCTTGCCCAACAACGGAATCCAGGTGGCCGCTGGGTGAGAAGCTGACCACCACCGACCGGCAGCCGAGCGTGCTGGTACCGCCCGGGCCGGCCAGGTTCAGCGCGTAAGCACAGACCGAATGCCGCCCGGGTGGCACCGTGATGGTTAGGTCGAAGCCGTGCGCGGCACCGTAGCCGGGATGGGCGGCTGCCACGTCGGGCCGGCTCAGGTTGGCCGGCCGGCTCTGGGCGCCGCCGTCGACGTAGATACTTACCCGGCCGGCCGCTGCGGTGTCCGGATCGATCATCCAGCCCCGGATGCGCAGGCTGGCCAGGCCGGCAGCGACCGGATCCAGCGAGCCGATCGGGTAGCCGGTGATGATCGGTACCCGGCGGCTGGCCGCCAGCCGCTGTCGCTCGGACGGCAATGGCCACTGGTTGGGCCGGCAGCCCTGCAGCGAGATCGACTGCTGCTGCATGACCGGCGCGAGCTGGCCTGGCCCACCGCAGAAGGAATGGCCGAAGCCGAGCCAGTGCCCGGTCTCGTGGTTGACCACCATGTGCCGGTAGTCGCGCAGGGACGCGTGATTGGCCGTCCACATGGCGGTACCGGTCAGCCACCTGGTCTCGTTGATGATCACGTTCGGCCCGACCGTGCAGGAATAGCTGCTGTCGCAGACCGAACCGAAGCTCGGCACCTGCGAGGCAGCGGCCAGCCACAGGGTGAACTGTCCACCGGAGCTGACCTGGCGAAATGCGATCGAACCGCCGAGGTTCCAACCGCGATCATCGGCATAGGTTTGGGCTGCCTGGCTGGCGAAGGTGGTCAGGCTGCTCGCGTTGCCCAGGCCGCGGACCTGGTAGGTATAGATGATTCGCGGGCTGGCCGCGGCCGGGCCGCTGCTCGCTACGGCGGCCACCAGCAGGCCCCCGAGCACGGCCAGCGCCGCCAACCAGGCGGGACCGACCCGTCCGAGCCTCCGGTAGTCCCGGCGTTGTCGCCCCACACCTGTCATCAGGTCCCCCCAGGATCGTCCTCAGAGCTCATGGTGGCATCCGCTCGCCCTGCTAGCCAGCACAGGCGATCATTGCCCGATGAACCCACGCGCTCGCCGGACCCGCGCCAACGCCGGATCAGTCGGTGCTGCCGGCGGGCTGGTCCTGCAGGGCATGGTGCCGATCAGGCCGGCCAGGCTAGCGACCGAGCTGATCGCCGGCTTGACCCTGGCAGCGCTGGCGATTCCGGAAGTGCTCGGCTACGCAAGGATCGCCGGCATGCCGGTGGTGGCCGGCCTGTACACGATTGCGCTGCCGATGCTGGTCTTCGCGATCTTCGGGGCGTCCCGGCACCTGGTGGTGGGTGCTGATTCAGCGACCGCGGCGATCACGCTGGCAGCGGTCGGCAGCCTGGCGGTGCCCGGCTCGCCGCGATACGTGCAACTGGTGGGGCTGACTGCGCTGCTCACCGGTGCGCTGCTGATCCTGGCGCGCGTTGCCCGGCTCGGGTTCCTGGCGAATTTCCTTTCCAGAACGGTGCTGATTGGCTTCCTGAGCGGGGTCGGCGTATCGGTGGCGATCGGTCAGTTGCCGGAACTGCTGGGGCTGCCGGTGCACGGTTCGACCGCGTTGCTGACCCTGGTTCGGACGCTCCGCGCGCTACCGGACAGCTCGCTGGCCACCGCCGGAGTCGCCGCTGCCGGGATCGGCACGGTGCTGGCAAGCGGCCGGTTGAGTCCACGGGTGCCGGGTGCGCTGGTGGTTGTGATCGGTTCGATCGCGCTCAGCTACTGGTGGCAGCCGGCCAGCCACGGCATCCGGTTGGTCGGCGCGGTGCCGTCCGGGCTGCCCTCGTTTCGGGCTCCGGCCCTGGATGCCCGCGCGGCCTCGGCGGTGCTGCTCACCTCGGTGTCGATGGCGGTGGTGGTGCTGGCCCAGTCAGCCGCCACCGCGCGCGCCTACGCGGCCCGCTACGACGAGGAATTCGATGAGAATGCCGACCTGTTCGCGCTCGGACTGGCTAACCTCGCGGCGTCGGTTACCGGTGCGTTCGTGGTCAATGGCAGCCCGACCAAGACCGAGATGCTCGACGGCGCCGGTGGTCGCAGCCAGCTGTCCCAGTTGACCTGCAGCGCGTTGGTGTTCGCGACACTGCTGGTGGCCACCGCCCCGCTCAGCCGGCTGCCGCAACCAGTGCTGGCAGCGGTGGTCTTCTTGATCGGGATCGCGCTGATCGACCGGGCCGGTTTGACCAGGCTGGCCCGGGTCCGCCGCAGCGAGTTCGTGGTCGCGAGCCTGACCGCCGGAGCGGTGCTCGCGATCGGCATCGAGCAGGCGATCGGGCTGGCCATCGTGGCCTCGGTGATCGATCACCTGCGACGGGGTTATGACCCGCGGACCCAGGTACTGACCCGCAATCCAGGCGGGCACTGGCAGGTCGTCGCGCCGGATCCCGAGCAACGCACCCGTCCCGGCCTGGTGATCTACCGATTCCCGTCCAGCATGTACTACGCCAACGCCCACAAGCTTGCCGCCGACCTCGCCGGATTCGTCAATTCCGCCGCGCCACTGAGCCAGTTCTGCCTGGATTGCAGCGGTGTCAGCGACCTGGACTACACCGCCGCCGAGGTGCTGCGGCACGCGATCGCGCGCCTGGCGGCTCGTGGCACCAGCTTCGCCTTCGCCACCGGTGAGGCCGGCCTGCTGCATCAGCTCGACCTCTACGGCCTGCTGACCGGGCCGGTGCGCAGCTATCCCACACCCGGCGCGGCGCTGGACGACTTCGATCGCCAGCCCCCGATCGCCGGTACCGAGGCCGAGGCCGATTGAGCGATGGTCACATTGAGGTATTTGCCTTATCTGTTAGGCAACTGGCCTCAGCAATCTGAGAATAGGCAGTTTGGATCTAGCAGATTGCGCCTCGACGCGTGATAGAACCGAGCCGTATCCAGCTGGGTACGCCGATCTGCGGGAGATAAATATGAGCGATATTGCCACCAAGGTAGACAAGGCCTACGAGGACAAGAGCCTCAGCGAGATCGCGGACGCGCCGGTGGATGCGTTGCAGGGAGTCAGCGCAGGCGATGCCGAGCACCTCAAGGCTGCCTTCAACATCAGCACTGTCCGCGACCTGGGCACGAACAAGTTCTTCCTGTGGGCGCAGGCAATCAGCAAGCTCGCCGACTAGCTGCCCGGCCTCATCGGTCGGGTGCCTGGCCGCTGGCTGGCACCCGACCAGGAACGGTGAACCTCACGGCCGAAGCCGAACTACCTCCAGTTCGCCGGCCGCGTACTTCGCGCGCAGCACCTTCTTGTCGTACTTGCCGACCGTGGTCTTGGGCACCTCGCTGATGAACGTCCAGTTCTCTGGCACCTGCCAGCGCGCGAGTTGGCCGGACAGCCGCTCGGCCAGCTCGGCCGGATCGGCCTGGTGGCCAGCGCGCAGCACCACGCAGGCCAGGGGCCGCTCGCTCCACTTCTCGTCCGGGATCGCGATCACCGCGGCCTCGAGCACGGCCGGCTCACCGGCCAGCAGGTTCTCCAGCTCCACCGATGAGATCCACTCACCACCAGACTTGATCAGGTCCTTGGCGCGGTCGGTGATCTGGAAGTAACCGCGATCGTCGATGGTGCCGATATCGCCGGTACGCAACCACCCGTCGTGGAACTTCTCCGGTGCCGGGTCGAGGTGATAGGACCCGGTGATCCACGGTCCGCGCACCTCGATCTCACCGACGCTATGGCCATCGGCCGGCAGTTCGTTGCCATCGTCGTCGGTGATCCGCAACTGCACCCCGGCCGCCAGCCGACCCGACTTCAGCCGCCAGTCAAGCTCCTCGTCGGTGCCCAGCTCGACGTCGGCCGGCGGGTGCGCCACGCCACCGACCGGCGAGGTCTCCGTCATTCCCCAACCCTGGATGATGCGCAGGCCGTAGCGGGCTTGGAAGGCGGCCAGCAGGCTGCGTGGCACGGCGGCGCCACCGGAAGTGCCCATCCGCAAGGACGACAGGTCGATCTCGGTCGCCTCGCCGTGGGTCAGGATGGCTTGCCAGATCGTCGGGACGGCCGCTGCCATCGTCGAGCGCTCGGCAGCGATGAAGGCGCAGATCGGCTCCGGCGCCATGAACCGGCCGGGCAGGTGCATGGTGGCGCCGGACAGCAGTGCGCCGAACGGCAAACCCCAAGCATTGACATGAAACATCGGGACGAACACCAGCACCCGATCGGCTTCGGTGGTGCCGTTCACGTTGGGCGACAGGCCGGCCAGCGCGTGCAGGTAGGTGGACCGGTGGGAGTACACCACGCCCTTCGGGTCACCGGTGGTGCCGCTGGTGTAGCACATCAGCGCGGCCGATCGCTCGTCGAGTTCAGGCCAGTCGAAGCCGGACATTTCGGCTGCCAACAGCTCGTCGTAGTCCACGATTGCCAGGTCCGGCCGCAGCTGGCTGACCGTGCTGAGGTCCGCGGCGCCGACCACGATCAGCGTTTCTACCGTCCTCAGCTGCGGTAGCACCGCAACCAGCAGCGGCAGCAGGGTCGCGTCGACCAGCAGCATCCGGTCCTCGGCATGGTTTGCCAACAGCGCTACCTGCGCGGCCGGCAACCGGATGTTGAGGGTGTGCAGCACCGAACCCATGCACGGCACCGCGTAGTAGGCCTCGAGATGTTCCTGGTTGTTCCAGCAGAAGGTGCCCAACCGCTCGCCGGGTCGCAGGCCGAGCCTGGTCAGCGCGGCGGCCAGCCGCTCGGCGTTGCCGGCGATCGTGGCATAGGACGTGTGCCGGGCCGAACCGCCCTGCCAGGTAACGCATTCGCTGCGGCCGTAAACCGTCGCACCATGGCGCAGGATCGAGGTGATCGTCAGCTGGAAGTCGTCCTGCATGGTCGATGCGATGGTCGATGCGATGGTCGATGAGTTCACCGTGCTGGCTCCTGGGTTCGCCGCTCCCGACCGGCTGCTGAGCCGGCATTCCTGTTCGAAAACCTACCTGTCCTTGACCGGCACCGCGACGTCATCGGTGCCGGCCGGCAACGGCGAGGCGGTTGGTTAAGAACGCGGCTGATCACCGATCGTGGCGGTGCTGGCCGATGTCCGGGCTCCGGTGCGTCCACTGATGCGCGCTCGGCAGCAGGATCGTCGCCGCGCCGACACCGACCAGCAGGGCGAGTACGATGCCGGCCAGCCGGAGCCGTTGGCGGCTGGACTGCTCGGTCAGCTCGTGCCAGGTGCTGACCAGCGCTTCGCGCAGGTGACCGAGCACGTGTACCGACATCAGCCCGAACCAGACCACGAAGCTCGCCTTGTGCAAGGTCAGCAGTATGCCCTCACCGGGCTGGACCGCCAGCAGCCCCACCCCGGTGCCCAGTACCGCCAGGCTGCTCAGCACCACCAGCGGGCCGATCAACCGGAGCACCGGGTGCGGCGGGCCGCGCCGTACGTATTCCGGTTTATCCAAGTAATAACGAGTGAACCGGTACATAGTGCTTGCGGTCTTGAGCAGTACCGGGCCGATCAGGAGCACGCCGACGAACACGTGCAGGGTGATCAGCCCGCGCACGTTGAGGACCGTGAAACCCTCCACCGCCAGCAGGGCGATGAGCAGCGTGCCATTGGCCGCGGTCAGCCGGGCATTGCCCTCCACCCCGCTGTCGTCATCGCCGTCCGGACGGCGCAGCGACTCATCGGTCGCGGAGGCTGGCTTCATGACTTCATCCTGCTGCACGATCGGCGCGAGGACCGGTTGTTGAGAGGATGTGCAGAGGTCGGCTAGGCGAGTCGATAGCTTCCACCGGCTCAGAGCGCGGCTTGCCCACGCAGCCGCCTGGTTGCCAGCACGCCGACCAGCGCCGGCAGCCAGAAAGTCAGCAACCTGAACGTGAGCACCTGGGCCATCGCGTTGTCGGCCGGTATCCCGATCCCGACCAGCACCGCGGTGAGCGCGGCCTCGGTCGAACCGAGCCCGGCCGGTACCGGCACCGCGGAACCGGCCGCCGAGCCAACCATGAACAGTGCCACGATGGCGCCGACGGCCACCTGCGGGTGCGGGCCGGGCACCATCGCGATGCTGGCGGCAAAGGCCAGCGCCATGATCAGGGTGGTCGACCCGGAGGCCAGGATCAGGGTGAGCAGCGCCTTGGGGTTGGCAACCAGTCGCTGGGCCGGCTGCCAGAAGCCACGCCAACCCGAACGTGCCTTCCGGTTCCGGCGGGCCAGCAGGACGCCCAGCGCCAGCAGGACGAGCACCGACCAGGTCCAGGGTGAGTGCAGCAACCGGATCGCGCCGTGCAACTTGGTGCTGAGCCGTCCCAGCTCGCCGCCGGCCCCGCCCAGCCCGATCCAGGATCCGGCCAACACCACCAGGCCGAGCAGCAGCACGTCGGTGATCGGCCCGACCGCGCTCAGCATCGCCACCGAGCCGAGCGCGGCCGCCGGTTCCAGACCGCGCCTGGTGAAGTAGCGGGCGTTGACCGCTGAGCTGCCCAGCCCGGCCGGGGTCAGCCGGTTGGCCGCTGCGGCTGCGAACTGCACCAGCACCGATTCCAGCACAGGCAGCGGCAGGCCGCTGGCGGTGCGGGCGGCCAGCGCGCTGGCCAGGTAGTGCAGGCCGGCCAGCAGCAGCACGATAGCGGCGAACTGCCAGCGCAACCGGGCAAGTTCCAGGGCGATCGAGCGGGCCACCCCGGCCAGCGCCATGCCGTAGTCGGCGTCCAGGCTGAGCGCGCTGACGGTCGCCGCGCCGGCGAGCACCAGCGTCCCGCACAATGCGCCGAGCCAGGTGAGTCGAAGTCGACGCAGCTGTCGCCAGCGACCCCTCGATGGCTGGCCGGCCAGCTCGATCGGCGCGAGCCGGTAGAGCCGGTCGGCGACAGGCAGCGAGGTCATACCGTCACTATCGGCCAGTCAGTGCAGAGAAGTACCGCTGAGCGCTCTCAGCCGGCTGTGAGCATTGCCGGGTTTCGGCGACATATCACCGAAGGTTCAAGGCATTCGCCCACCCGGCGCGTTGCCTTACCAGTGATCGGGAATTCTTGTAGCCTTACATGCAATGGGAAAGAGGCTGTGACCTTGTGGAGCCGCTAACGGACGTACGGCCCGGGCTGACTGAGGGCTGCCTGTCGACCGGGTTGAGCCAGCAGGTCGAGCTACCGGTGGAACTGGCCGGCTTCGCTGCCGGGCTGGCTCACGACCTCAACAACGTGCTTGCGGTAGTGGGCAATTACGCCACGCTGCTGAGCCGGCGCGAGTCCGACGCGATGGTCCGGGCTGACCTGGCTGAGATCCTGGCCGCGGTGCAGCGCGGCCGATCCATTACCGGTCAGCTGCAGGCGATTGCCGGCCGCGAACTCATCGATCCGGCACCGGTCGAGCTCAATGCGCTGCTCGATTCGTTCCTGGCTACTCGTGTCGATGTCCTCGAGCACCTGCTGGGCAACGACATCGAGCTCGTGATCGAGCATTCCAGCCAGCCGCTGGTCGCGCTCTGCGATCGGCGACAGCTGGACCAGATCGTGCTGAATCTGGTCAAGAATGCCGCTGCCGCGATGCGGGCCGGTGGCACTGTCAGTATTGCTGCCGAACCCGGCAGCCGTTGCGATGGCGATGACGAGCAGGTCTCGATCCGGGTCAGCGACACCGGTGCCGGGCTCACCGACAGCGAGCTCGCCAGGGTGTTCGAACCATTCTTCAGCACCGGCTCCCGACGGCCGGGTGCTGGCCTGGGGCTCGCAGCGGTGCACGGCATGGTGCGGCAGAACCAGGGCCGGATCGTGGTCCGATCCACACCCGGCCGGGGCACCACCGTGCACGTACTGCTGCCGGCCGCCAACCCCGGTCCGGATCCAGTTCCGTCCGGTGATTCAGGAGGTTCTCGATGAGCAATCCGAGCGACCTGGCCCCCGAGGCCGCCAACCGGATCGGGGTGCTCATCGTCGATGACCACCGGATGTTCGCCGACAGCCTCGCCCGGTTGCTGTCTGACGAGCAGTACCTGCACGTGGTGGGAGGGGCCTCGTCGGGCAAGCAGGCTCTGGAACTGCCGAGGACCGGATCCTGCTCGCGGCTATCGAGGTTGGCTGCTCGGGCTTTCTGACCAAGGATCGGGCAGCCAGCGAGGTGGCTGGGGCGGTGCGCACCGCGGCGGCCGGTGAGGCGCTCATCTCGCCAGCGCTGCTGGCCCGGTTGCTGCCCAAGTTGCACCGCAGCTGACGGGCCGTCGGTGCTGATATCACTGAGCGGGGAAGGGAGATCCTGACGCTGGTAGCCACCGGCGCCACCAACCTCAAGATCGCTGGCGAGCTCTCGTTGAGCGTGAATACGATCCGAAACTACGTCCAGGCAATCCTGACCAAGCTCGGCGCGCTATCGAAACTGGAGGCAGTTTCGATAGCGGTGCGCGAGGGAATCGTGGACTACCCGGGCGGCCCGTGATGGGTACGGCGCAAGGTGAGCCCCGGACGTTAGGCTCAGCTATCGGATCCTCCGATGATCCAACGATGCGGACCCGGACGGGTGCCGCGCCGGTTCGCCGACTGAGCGATGGAGCCTGCCGATGCCGCTGGGCCAGGACGAGGACGAACCGCGTGCCCAGGCGCTAGCCGCGCTGCGCGAGCTGATCCTGGCCGGTGAGGCGTATCGCCAGACATTCTCGGCCTATTACGGCGTGGGTACCACTGAGATGGCAGCGATCGGCTACCTGCACGCCCGCGGCGACCTCGGCCAGACCGAGCTGGCCCGGGCGTTGGGCATCACCACCAGCACCGCGACCACCCTGATCGATCGACTCGAAGCCCGCGGCCTGGCCAAGCGGGTGCGCAATGCCGATGACCGGCGCCGGATCACGGTACGACTGACCAGGGGTGGCCAGGACGCGATCGCGCATTCCCGGCGCTGGTTTCAGGCCGCGCTGGACGGGGTGCCAGACCGGGACCTGGCTCGGACCAGCAAGCTGCTGGCCGGCGTTGCCGAGGACCTGCGCGCGCAGGTCGAGCTCATCGAAGCCGCGCCGGCACCGCGTACCAAGCGGGTCCCTCGATCCAGCTGAGGAGTTCAGGCTGATGTGCTGGGGACTTTCGGCACTTCAGGCGACCGCGCTAGCAGTGCCAACATTGAGGTAACACCACCACAATCGGTGATCCGGTGGCCCTGCGAACGATTGGTTGGATCATGACCAGAATCGAGCTGACCGACAGCGAGTTGCACCTGACCCGCAGCGCGCTGCACTCATTCCTGACCGACTTCGGCCACGACGAGGCCGACGTGATCCGCGAGATCCAGCACCTGCTGGACAAGCTGTCCGCGGCTAGCGGGGCACCGGTCGGCAAGAGCTGAGCGCTGATCCAACTAGCGTTGCGCCGCCGCAGTCGGCCGCGCCTTCGGTCTCGTCAGCGCCCGGCCGATGCGCTAGCTTGCAGCAATGACAGCGCGCCGATGGATCAGGTTCAGCACCCTAGTCACCGCGGCCGGGCTGGCCGCCGGCCTGCAGTTCGCGCCGGTTGCCGCGGCCACCGCAGCACAACCTGCAGAGCAGCGCTCCGAACAGCCGTCCTGGACGCTGTCAGACACCGGCAGCCAATCGCACTTTCGAGGCCTGGCCGCGGTAAGCCGGCAGGTGGCCTGGATCAGCGGCTATGACGGCGTGGTGTTGCGGACGGTCGACGGTGGCCGGCATTGGATCGACGCCTCACCGGCCGCCGCGGCCGGCCTTCAGCTGCGCGATATCTCCGCCTTCGATTCCCGGCACGCGATCGCGATGGCTGCCGGATCGGGCACCGATTCCAGGCTGTTCGTCACCGAGGATGGCGGCCGCAGCTGGACTCAGGCCTACCAGAACACCGATCCGGAAGCGTTCTTCGATTGCATGGCCTTCTACGACTCCCGGCACGGGCTGGTGCTCAGCGATCCGGTTGGCGGCAAGTTCCGGATCCTGGCCACCCGGGACGGCGGCCAGCACTGGACGGTACTGCCGAACGCGGGGATGCCGGCCGCGCTGCCCGGTGAGGCCGGCTTCGCGGCCAGCGGCGAGTGCCTGACCACCTCGGCCGGGCAGGCCTGGTTCGGTGCCGGCGGTGGCGCCAGCGCACGGATCTTCCATTCCGGCAACGGTGGCCTCAGCTGGGACGTCCGGACCAGTCCGCTGATCAGCAGCGCCAGCGCGGGCGTGTTCGGGCTGGCATTTCGCGGCAAGGTAGCCGGCATCGCGGTCGGTGGTGATTTCGCCGCGCCCAGCGCCGCTGCCGGCGTCTCGGCATTCTCGCTGTTCGGCAGTCCGTGGCTGCGGCCGCGGCACGAGCCGGCCGGCTACCGCTCCGGCGTCAGCTGGCTGCCGGGTAGCCCCGCCACCGCGATCGCGGTTGGCCTGACCGGATCGGACATCAGCTACGACGCCGGCCTGGATTGGCAGACATTCGACACCGGCCAGTTCGATACCGTCAGCTGCCCGTCCGATGGTTCCTGCTGGGCTTCGGGGGATCTGGGCCGGGTGGCGGTGCTGCACCGCTAACGGCCTGGTTATGGCCAGCCGAGGCTCAGCCGGCCCCGGGACCGTGGCCGCTGACGGTGACCTGCGGTGGCAGTTCCACCGCGCCGGTCTCGGCGATCTCGCGGGCGACCTCGCGCACCTTGCGACGACCGTGCTGGCTGATCCGCGACAGCAGGTCGAAGGCCTGGTCGGTGCTCAGCTTGTACCGATCCATCACGATGCCCATCGCCATGCCGATCTCGCGGCTGCTGGCCAGCGCGATCTCCAGGTTGGCCGTCCGGGCGGCGGCCGCGGCTGCGGTAGCTGCCTGGCGCTGCTGGTGAATCAGCGACACCGCGCGCTCGACGAGTACCTGGCCGAGTAGCGCGTGGCTGACATGCGGCCGGTGCCGGCGGAAGGTCAGGATGAGCTCGCCGTGATAGTCGTTGCCGATGCCTTCGATCGGAATTCGCACGCAATCGGCCGGTTGAGCGCCGAGCCCGACCAGTGGGCCGCAGCTCGGGTCTGGCTTGGTCGCCAGCGTGGATTGACCTGCCACGGCGGGCTGGGCCAGGTCGGCCGGCGCCGCGCGGCCGGCCTGCACTGATTCCACCCGTGGCGCGGCGGCCTCGCCGATCGGACCGTCCAGCTGCTCGTTCGGATGCGGCCAGCGGATCTGGTAGGCGTGGTCGGAGGATTCGACGATCGAGATCGTGCAGGCATCGCAGTACATCGGCACGCAGATCCGGGCCAGGTCGGCAAATACCTCGGCCGGCGAGGTGGAGCGGACGAGCGCTGCCAGATCGGCCCGCAGGTCGGCCACCGATACTTCCGAAGCCGCTGGCGCGACAGGATCATGGCTGATTCGGCTCATCGCGTTGGTCATCATCGTGCTTGCGAACCTCCGGAGCGGGACCCGACAGAAGGACCGAGTGCGATGCCCACAATCAGGCTTGGTTACTTAATGATTCTATTCAGGTCTACTGGAGTTGGCGGCGGCCGCGCAAGGCATGAGACTATGCAAGTTGACTACGGACCTGCCGAGTTTTGCTCAGGACGAGCAAGCTAGAGGCGCGCCGCCAGCAGTCGTTGCCCGACCCGGAGAAAGGTCCTGATGATCAGCCCCGAGCACATCGAGGACGTCGAGGAACACACCTCGATTGCCGATGCGGCCCGCCGCCTCGGGGTGCCGATGCCCACGCTGCGGTCCTGGGAACGGCGCTACGGCATCCCCACGACGCCGCGTTCGCTGGGCAGCCACCGCCGCTACACCGCCGCCGATCTGCACGCGATCCGGCTGATGCGCGATGAGATCGGTCGCGGCCAGCGGGCCGGCCTGGCCGCCCAGTCGGTCCGCGCCCTGCTCGGCGTCCAAGGCCCGGCCAGAGCGCACATCGATGCGTTGCTCAGCGCCTCCGAGGCTGTTGACTCTGACCGGCTGCGGGCCGAGCTCAACGGCGCGGCCGGGGCGCTCGGGCTGGCCGGCTGCCTGGACGAGGTGGTCTTTCCGGCGATGAAGCAGATCGGGCTGTGGTGGCATGCCGGCCACTGCGACATCGAGCAGGAACGGCTCACCTCGGAAACGGTTCGCGCCTGGCTGGAAGCCCAGGCCGCCCGGGCGCCGGCGCCGCGGCCCGGAAGCCCGGTGGTGCTGGCCTGCGCGCCGGGGGACCAGCACACGATCGGGCTGGAGGCGCTCGGCTTGCTGCTGCGCCACCAGCAGCAGGCCTGCCGGGTGCTCGGTGCCCGAATCCCGGTGCCCGCGCTGACCACCGCCGTGCAGGCCACCCAGGCGCCGGCCACGGTGGTCGTCTGCCACCTCAACTCCGGTCGGCAGCGCGCAATCCGGGCGCTGCGGGCGGTGCAGGAACTGGGCACCGAGACCTTCTACGCGGGCAATGCCTTCAGCACGCCCCGCAGCCGGCGCAACGTGCCGGGCCGCTACCTCGGTAGCCGGTTGCGCGATGCCTGCGCGGTGATCGTGGCCAGCATCGAGGCCTGATCGGTCAGGCGTGACCGGTCGCACCCGTCCGCGAGTTGAAGAAGTTTGCAATTGCGCATATACATGAGATGAGTCCGGTGCCCATCGGAACGCCACCTCGCAGGCAGGCCCAGCAATGCCGGTTCCCCTTCATCAAGCCAAGGCCGAGCTGTTTCGCACGCTCGGTCACCCGGTTCGGATCAGGGTGCTGGAACTACTTCAGGACGGCCCGAAGGCGGTCCGGCAGCTGCTCGCCGAGATCGAGGTCGAGCCGAGCAACCTATCCCAGCAACTGGCGGTACTGCGCCGGGCCGGCGTGGTCACCGCGACCAGGGACGGCTCGACCGTGATCTACGCGCTGGCAGCCTCCGACGTGGCTGAGCTGATGACGGCGGCTCGCCGCTTTCTGACCGAGATCCTGGCCGACCGGGACGGCCTGCTGGACGAGCTGCAACGCGCCGGTTCGCGGTGACCCGGGCGATCAGCCGGGCAACCGACATCCGCGCGCTGCTCCCCGGCCCGGCTGACCTGCGCGCGATGCGGCGCGGCCCGCGCCGGGACTTGCTGGCTGGCCTGACCGTCGCCATCGTGGCACTGCCGCTGGCCCTCGGCTTCGGCATCGCCTCCGGGCTGGGCGCCCGCGCCGGCCTGGTCACTGCGATCGTGGCCGGCGCGCTGGCCGCGATCTTCGGCGGCTCGAACCTGCAGGTGTCCGGCCCGACCGGCGCGATGACGGTGGTGCTGGTGCCGATCCTGCACCGCAGCGGGGTGAACGGCGTGCTGACCGTCGGCCTGCTGGCCGGGATCGTGCTGGTGCTGGCCGGGCTGACCCAGCTGGGCCGGGCAGCGCGCTACCTGCCGGCACCGGTGGTTGAGGGCTTCACCGCCGGCATCGCCGCGGTGATCGTGCTGCAACAGCTGCCGGCGCTGCTGGGCGTGCCGGGCCACGGCGACAAGGCCTGGCAGTCGGCGTTGAACGCTGTGGCCAACTTCAGCCGGCACCCGCAGCTCGCGGCGCCGCTGGTCGGCGTGGCCGTGGCGGCGGCGATCCTGGTCTCGGCCCGGCTGCGACCGGGGTTGCCGATGTCGCTGATCGCGGTCGCCGTGGCGGGCCTGGCCAGCCGGTTCGGGCACCTGCCGCTGGCCGGCATCGGGCACCTGTCGGGTGGCCTGCCGGCGCCGTCCCTGCATTTCCTGCAGCTGGGCCAGCTCGGCGCGCTGCTGCCGGCGGCGATCGCGGTGGCCGCGCTCGGCGCGCTGGAATCGCTGCTGTCGGCCACCGTGGCCGATGGCATGACGGTCGGCCAGCGGCACAATCCCGATCGGGAGCTGGTCGGCCAGGGCATCGCGAACCTGATCAGCCCGCTGTTCGGTGGCATGCCGGCCACCGCGGCGATCGCGCGTACCGCCGTCAACGTCCGGGCCGGTGCCAGCTCGCGGCTGGCCGCGCTCAGCCACGCCGGAGTGCTCGCCGCGATCGTGCTGGTGGCCGCTCCGGTGGTCTCGGACATTCCGGTGGCGGCGCTGGCCGGGGTGCTGATCGCGACCTGCGTGCAGATGGTCGAGGTGAGCGCGCTGGCTGCGCTGGTGCGCGCGTCCAGGCCGGACGCGCTGGTGCTGATGGTCACCCTGGCGGTCACGCTGGCGGTCGATCTGGTCACCGCGGTGATCAGCGGGATCGTGGTGGCCGGGGTGCTGGCGCTGCGGGCGATGGCCAGGTCCAGCCAGCTGGAACGGGTCGAGTTGGATCCGCGCGACCACAGCGCCGAGGAGCATGCGCTGCTGTCCGAGCACATCATTGCCTACCGGCTGGACGGACCGCTGTTCTTCGCGGCGGCGCACCGGTTCTTGCTGGAGATCACCGAGGTCGCCGATGTGAAGGTGGTGATCCTGCGGCTGTCCCGGATCACCGCGCTGGACACCACCGGCGCCGGGGTGCTCGGTGACGCGGTGGCCCGGCTGGAGCATCGAGGCATCGCGGTGCTGCTATCGGGCATCCGTCCCGATCACCGGGGCATGCTGGCCACCCTCGGGGTGGCCGATCACCTGGCCGTCCTGGGTCGGATCCATCCGGACACGCCAAGTGCGATCGCGCACGCCCGCCACCTGCTCGGCCTGCCGATCGGCTAGCAGTGCTGACCGATCAACGCCCGGCTACTGTTGCCGAAAGCGGAAAGGGGCCGGCGCCGGTGGTCGAGGAATACCGTGAGCGCGAGGACAAGTATCAGGTCGAAGCGAGCTGGTTGATGCCCGCGTTGACCGACTTCACCCCACCGGGCGGCCGGATCGATGAGCGCACCGTGCGGCTTGCCAGCCGTTACCTCGACACCGAGGACCGGTCACTGCTCGAACACCGGGTGACGTTGCGGATTCGGCACGGTGAGCTCGACAGCGGCTGGCAACTGAAGCTGCCCGACGGCACCGGTCGCACCGAGCTGAGACTGCCGGCCGGCGGTGCGGTAGCCGGCGATTCCAATGCCCAGCCGCCGGCTGAGCTGGCCGAACTGGTGCTGGGACTGTGCGCCGGCCGGTCGCTGATCACGGTGGCCACCCTGCACACCGAACGGCGGCTGTCCCGGCTGCTCGATGCCGATGGCGGCCTGGTGGCTGAGGTCGCCGACGACCTGGTGCTGGCAACGGTGCCCGGTTCGCCGGAGCAGCGCTGGCGTGAGGTCGAGGTCGAGCTCGGTAGCGGCGATGAGCGGTTGCTTGCCGAGATCGGTGCGCTGCTGACCGGGGCCGGCGCCCGACCGGCCGAGGCGGCGTCCAAGCTGGGCCGGGCGCTCGGCGTGCTCCGGGTCGGTCCGCCCGACCGGCCAGCGCGCCGGCTGGGTGAGCTGGTCGCGAGCTACCTGGACGCCCAGTTCCGGGCGCTGACGGCCGGCGACCTGCAGCTGCGGCGCGGCGGGCATCCGATCCACTCCACCCGGGTGGCCACCCGCCGCTACCGCAGCGTGTTGCGGGTGTTCGCCAAGCTGTTTCAGGCTGATCGCCGGGACGCGCTGGATACCGAGCTGGCCTGGTACGCCGGGTTGCTGGGTGAGGTCCGCGACCGTGAGGTGCTGCGCGGACGGCTGGCCGAGGCGGTGCGTGAGCTGCCCGCCGAGCTGGTGCTCGGGCCGGTCGCGGCGGCCATCGACGAGCAGCTCGGCGCAGAGCAGGCGGCAGCGCGGGCCGAGTTGGCCCGCGAGCTGGCCGGCGACCGGTACCTGGCCTTGCAGGCCGAGCTGACCGCCTGGCACCGGCAGCCGCCGTTCACCGCGGCCGCCGACCGCTCGGCCGGCCGGGTGCGCCGCTACCTGCAGCGCGCAGAACGAGCGATGGACAAGCGACTGCGGGCCGCCCAGCGGGCCGCCGCGCAGGCCGGGCTGTCCCACGAGGAGGCGCTGACCCAGGGCTCGGCTGATGAGCGCCTGCACCGGGCCCGCAAGGCCGCCAAGCGGGCCCGCTACACCGGCGAGCTGGCCCGTCCCCGGTTGGGGGAACCGGCCAGCCGGCTGGTCAGTGCCGCGACCGCGTTGCAGGACCAACTCGGCGCGCACCAGGACGGCGTGGTGGCCAGCGAGAGCCTGCTCCGGCTCGGTGCGATGGCTGGCGGCCGTCCTGGCGAGAACGGCTTCACCTACGGCTTGCTCTATGCCCGGTTGCTGTACCGGGCGCGGCCAGAGCTGGCCTTCGATCCCGACCCGGACGAGCCGGCCGGCTCAATTCATTGAATCGCCGGCTACGCGGCATGAGGGGCGTTCCTTAATTCGAACGGGTGTGCGATTATCTGGCAATGGAGGAACCGGGCATCCTGCATGCCGACCTGGATGCGTTCTACGCATCGGTCGAGCAGCGCGATGACCCGAAGCTGCGCGGCCGGCCGGTGATCGTCGGCGGTGGCGTGGTGCTGGCCGCCAGTTACGAGGCCAAGCTGCGCGGTGTCCGTACCGCGATGGGCGGCCGGCAGGCGAGCCGGCTCTGCCCGGACGCGGTGGTGGTGCGACCCCGGATGTCGGCCTATGCCCGGGCGAGCAAGGACGTGTTCGAGGTGTTCGCGGACACCACGCCGCTGGTCGAGCCGCTGTCGATCGATGAGGCGTTTCTGGACGTGCGCGGCCTGCGCCAGATCGCTGGCACCCCTCCGGAGATTGCGCACCGGTTGCGGCAGGCGGTCGCCGAGCGGGTGGGGCTGGCGATTACGGTCGGGGTGGCTCGAACGAAGTTCCTGGCCAAGGTTGCCAGCGCGGTAGCCAAACCGGACGGCCTGCTGGTGATCCCGGCCGGCGGTGAGCTCAGCTTCCTGCATCCGCTACCGGTGCAGCGGCTGTGGGGAGTCGGTGCGGTGACCGCCGACAAGCTGCACCGGCACGGCATCCGCACCGTCGCCGAGGTTGCCGAACTGGAGGAACGATCGCTGGTCGCGATGCTCGGGCCGGCTGCGGGCCGGCACCTGCACGCGCTGGCGCACAACCGCGACCCGCGGCCGGTGGTGGTCGGTCGGCGTCGCCGCTCGATCGGCGCACAATGCGCGCTCGGCAGGCAGCGGCTCACCCCGGCTGAGCTGGACACCCGGCTGGTCAGCCTGGTTGACCGGGTGTGCCGGCGGCTGCGGGCGGCCAACCGGGTTGCTCGCACGGTCGTGCTGCGGCTGCGCTTCGACGACTTCAGCCGGGCTACCCGGTCCCACACGCTGGCGTCCCCGACCGCCGAGACCGCCGCCATGTTGCTGGCACTGCGCCAGTTGCTGGCGGCCTGCCGCGAAATGATCCGCGAGCGGGGCATCACGCTGATCGGGGTGTCGCTGGCCAACCTCGACAATGCCGATGCGATCCAGCTCGAATTGCCGTTCCAGCGACCCGAGGTTGCCGGCCTGGACGCGGTGCTCGACCGCGTCCGCGACCGGTACGGCTCGGCCTCGATCACCCGTGGCGTGCTGCTCGGCCTCGATCAGGGTCAGGCCGTCCCGCTGCTGCCAGACTGAGCGGCTGACCGGGGTCAGCCGGCCTCGATTACTACGATTGCCAATATGACCCAGCCGTTGCGGCGCTACGCCGGCTCGACAATCCTGGTCGTCGATGACGATCGCAGCAACCTCGACCTGCTGCTGGCGATCCTGACCCGGGCCGGAATCGTCAATGTTCACACCGAATCCGATTCCCGGCTGGTGGCAGCACGGCTGGTCGAACTGGACCCGGACTTGTTGCTGCTCGACCTGAACATGCCGCATCTGGACGGCCGGCAGGTGCTCGGGCAGGTCGCTGAGTTCGCTGCCGGCCAGGCGCTGCCGGTGCTGCTGATCACCGGCGATACCGGTATCGGCGAGGTGGCCGGTGCCGCCGCCGTCCTGACCAAGCCGTACGACCTGGATGAGCTGCTCGATCAGGTGGCCGCGCTGCTGGCCGGGTCAGCGTCGAGCTAGCTGAATCGTCACGAGCTGAATCGTCACGAGCTGAATCGTCAGGTAACTGAATCGTCAGGTAGCTGAATCGTCGGGTAGCTGAATCGTCGGGTAACAAAGGCCGCACATCACCGTCGAGTTACTTTTGCCGGTAGTTGCTGGACAAGCTGCCTCGGTCCGGATTAGCGTTCCGGCCGTCCGGTCTGCCCGGGCCAAAGCCCCGCTCGGGCGGCTTTTCGTTTCATCGGCCCCAAAGGTGGTGCCAGGATGAGTCATCGACGGAACTGGTTCGTGGCGGTATTCGCTGCCGGAACCCTGCTGGTTGGCGGTCAGATCACCGCCGCGGCCGGCTCGACCACAAGCTCGCCAGCTGCGGCGGTTAGTTCGGGGGCCGCCACCTCGGCGACTAGTAATCGAGGGATCGACTGCTCCAGCAACCGATTCCTGTGCACCGAAGTAGCCAATTCCGACGAGGTATTCGGGCACTATGTCGGCCACGATGAACCGTCGCTGCTGTTCAACTCCAAGGTTGCCGGCTCTGGCAACCAGATGCGTTATTCCGGTGTGCTGCCCAGCGAACCAGCACCGACCAATGTGCCGGGCAAGCGCAGCTACGACTTCCAGCTATACGCGGCCTTCTGGTTCGGGATGGCGATGTGCGATACCCAGTCCTACCCGAACACGGTCTCGACCTGCCGGCCGGACAGCGACCGCAACATCACCGCTGCCGGTGACCCGAACCATCCCGGAACAGCCTTTATGGAACTGCAGTTCTACCCACCCGGCTATGTCCAGCAGTTCGACGGCTTCTCCTGCTCAGGCACCCAGTGGTGCGTCGCGCTGACCATCGACTCGCTGTCGCAGAACCCGGTGACCGGGCAGAATCTGAACCCCGCCTGCGCCAGCCGGGTCGGCCTGGAATACGTCAATTTCGCCTACCTGACCAAGAGCGGCGTGCCGCAGGGCGCGCCGAACCCGGTCAACTTCGACCCGGTTGCCGGCGGCAAGCCGGACCCGCGCAAGGTCGCCTTCCTTAACCCGGGGGACCACTACACGGTGACCCTGCACGACACCGAGCACGGCCTGCAGACCATCGTCCACGACACCACCACCGGCACCGTCGGCAAGATGACTGCCAGCGCTGCCAACGGATTCGGCCAGGTCAAGTTCGCACCGACCGGCTCCAGCTGCACGAACCTGCCCTATGACTTCCACCCGGAGTACTCGACGTCCGGGACGAACACCACGGTGCCGTGGGCAGCCGCCACCTACAACGTGGCCATCGACACCGAGATCGGGCACTTCGACTACTGCAGCGCGGTCGACCCGGCGACTGCGAGTTGCACCGGGCTGGAGGGTATCGGCAGCAACCAGGGACCAGCTGACGGCGACGATGTCGGCTGCTTCCCCGGCTCGGCGTCCACGCTGATCAAGATCGGTGGTTGCCTGGGCACCAATATCGGCTACGACGGGGCCTCCTACCAGCGGATCTGGCCCAACGGCAGCCGATCCCGGCCGAGCCCGACCATCTTCACCAGCCCGAAGACCGGGCCGAACTACTCGATCCAGT
>JBDSAN010000203.1:0-13986 GCA_039922115.1 Jatrophihabitantaceae bacterium | reverse complement strand
AGTACCAGCCCGGCCAGCTGGCTGCGGTCCATCGGATCACCATGGCTGCTGAACCGCGCCAGGGTCGCCCCGATCATCGGCACCGCGGCAACCAGCAGGCCGGCCAGTGAGCTGGACAGGTGCCGTTCGGCGTCGCTGAGCAACAGCCAGGGCACCATCACCTCGACCAGGCTGAACACGATCAGCGCGCGCCACCGGGCAAGCACCGGGCCGATCAGGCCCCGGGCCAGCGCCACCGGCAGCAGCAGCAAGGCCGCGCCGGCCGTCCGTAGGAAGACCAGGGTCGCCGGGCTCACCTGCTCGACGGCCACCCGGATGAACAGGTAGGGCAATCCCCAGATCACACACAGGGCCGCAAACAGCACCCAGCCTCGCCGCGACACATCATCCCTATCTGCTCAACCGACGGTGCCCAGGCTACGGTTGCCGACCGACAACCCGGCCGGCAGGCTCGGTGGCCGGCAGCGGCAATCCGGGCCGGTAGGCGATAGTGGTCAGGTGCAGAACCTGCAGCTCGGCTGGCAGCCGGCGGCCGCGCTGTCGGTCGGCCTGTTCGCTGGCTCGATACTGCTCGCCAATGCCCGGCCCAGTCGAACCAGCCGGACCAATCAGGCCCCTCGGCCCGGCTGGATCAATCGGCCCGGCTGGATCAATCGGGCGAGCCGGCTACGTCCCTACCTGCGTGAATCGGCCTTGGTCGCCGGCCTGTACAGCCTGTGGCAGCTCGCGGCATCGGTTTCGGTGGTTGGCGCGGCCGGCGCATTCGCCCGGGCCCACTCGATCATCCGGATCGAGCGCGACGTCCGGCTGCCCTCGGAGCTGAGCGTCCAGCGGCTGCTGGCCGGCCACCGGCTGCTGGAGCAAGGCGCGAACTGGTACTACGCGGGCATGCATTTCAGCGCGCTCGGGCTGCTGCTGCTGTGGCTGTTCGTACGGCACCGGGACCGCTATCCCGAGGTCCGCTCGGTGCTGGTCCTGCTCACTGCCTCATCGCTGCTCATCCAGCTGATTCCAGTCGCGCCGCCGCGCCTGCTGCCCCAACTGGGGTTTGTCGACACCGCCGCCAAGTACGGCGAATCTGTTTACAACATATCGGGAATCTCGGTCGATGAGCTCTCCGCGATGCCGTCGGTCCACGTCGGCTGGGCGTTACTGGTGGCTTGGGCCGCGATCTCGGCGAGCAGCAGCAGGTACCGCTGGTGGGTACTCATCCACCCCGCGCTCACGGTTTTCGTGGTCGTCGCAACCGCCAACCACTACTGGTTGGACGCGATCGTGGCTGGCGTGCTGCTGGTTGCCTCGCTGCTCGTGGTCAGGCTCGGCTCACGGCTGGCTGGGCAGGATGACGGTGACGCCAGCCGGGCCACCCTCACCCATCGCGGCCAGCGCGGTCGCGACGCCACCGAGCCCGATCGTGTTGGTGACGAGTTGGTCGGGCCGCACGGCCTGTGCACCGACCAGCCGGAGCATCCTAGGAAAGTCGTGCGCCGCCATGCCATGGCTACCCAGCCAGGACAGTTCACGAAATGCCAGGAAGGACACGTCCAGCCTGATCGGATCAGGCAGCAGCCCCACCTGCACGTGCCGGCCCCGTGGACGCAGCGAGCGCAACGCCGCCTGCACGACCGATTCAGCCCCGATCGCGTCAATCGTCACGTCCGCACCGCCGCCGGTGAGCTCGGCCACCTGCTGCCAGATCTCATCACTCATCGGCAGCGCGTGCAGCGCCCCATGCCTGCTGGCAAGCTCACGCGCCGCCGGTTGCGGGTCGACCGCGATGACCTGCACGCCTTGTGCGGCAGCGATCATGACCGCCGACAGCCCGACCCCGCCGCAGCCGAAGACCACCAGCCACTCCCCTGCCACCAGCCGGCTGACCGCGGTGATCGCGCGGAACGAGGTGGCAAACCGGCAGCCCAGCGCGGCGGCGGTGCTGTAAGCAACCTCGTCCGGCAGCCGAACCAGGTTCACCTGCGCGAACGGGATCGCCACGTATTCGGCGAACGAGCCCCAGTAGTTGAAGCCGGGCTGGCGCTGATTGAGGCAGACCTGCTGGTTGCCGGATCGGCACTGCTCGCACCACCCGCAGGCACAGATGAACGGCACCGCGACCCGCTGGCCGACCTGCCAGCCGCGCACCTCGCTACCGACCTCGGCAATCACCCCGGACAGCTCGTGGCCCGGCACGTGCGGCAGTTCGATGTCCGGATCATGGCCTTGCCAGCCGTGCCAGTCGCTGCGGCACAGTCCGGTAGCGGCTACCTGGAGCACCACGCCATCCGGCTCCGGCCGGGGATCAGCCACCTCGACGACGGTAGGTGGTTTCTGGAATTGCTCAATCAGAACGGCACGCATGGTGACGTTTGTACCGTAGTCAGCGCCCGCTTGATCAGTCAGCCTTGATCACAGCAACACTCTCACTGTTAGTTATCAGACAATTACCTTGAGTAATCTAACGGTATGGGAGGTCGCGAATACGGGGAGCCCGCTGGCGCCGAATTGTCAATTCCTTACACCCGCCTTGCAGCCGATCTGAAGACAGTGTGAGAATTGGCCACCCCCAAGCAGTGGCGGCTGCACGGTTTCATGGCGCGGGGGCAATTCGCCAAATGTGTGTTCACGGTAATAGCCGATCCACCGCGGCGCCGTCGGCCGTCGTAGGCGTCCCTTCACCCCGCCGACAATTGGCTGGAGCCCGCCGGTGAATGCACGCTCGGTAGCACGACATAGCGCCGCAAGGCGCGGCCCCATACCGTGTGCAGTACCGGCGCATCCACCGGTCCCGCTGGCAGTTCGCGGTGACGATCGTGGTGGCGATGGTGCCCGGTCAGCGCTCGACGCACCCGAACCGTTGCACGCGCTGGTGATTCGTTAGGAAGGATAGGCGAGCGCGGCCGGCGTTGCCGTTCAAGCGGGCACAACCGCTCAGCCGTTCGGCGGGTTCAGCCGCGGCTGGCCAGGCCGATTGCGTACGCCGGCCAGAACACCCCGGCCGCAGGATCGCCAAGCCCGCAGCTGTCGTCGGAGGCGCCCGGGTACTTGATCCACAGGTAAGCATCGACCAGCGGCAGGCCGGTCTGCGTGGTCGGGTTCGGGCCTAGCGCCCGTCCGGGCGGGTTACACCAGGACGGACCCCGGTAGCCGGAGTTCGCAGGCAGCGAGCCGGCCCCGTTGCGCGAGGTGGCGATGACGAAATGCGCCCCGCCGACCGCTGCGGACAGCGCCGAACCGTACCGGCTGTTGTCGGTGACGGTGTGAAAGTTGGACACGTTCAGCGCGAAGCCGTCGGCAGAGGCGAGCCCGCTGGCCTTGAGTTCGGTGGCTAGCACCAATTGGTTGGCGACCCAGCCGGAGTTGCCGGCGTCCAGGTACACCTTGGCGTTGCGGTCGCGCTTGAGCGTCGACACCGCCGATGCGAGCAGCGATCGCCAGCTGCCCTGGGTGGCTGCCGAGCAGGAGCGGGAGGCGGCTAGCGCTACCGCGTCCGGTTCGACGATCACAATGGCCGGCTGGTTACCGAGTTGGCTGCCAATGGCGCTCAGCCAGCTCAGATATTGCGCGTTGCTGCTCGCGCCACCGCTGGAATAGCCGCCACAGTCGCGACCGGGCAGGTAGTAGGTGACCAGCACCGGCACCTGGTGCGCGGCCGTCGCCGAGGCAACCACCCGCTGCACGGTGGTCGCTGCCGATCCATTGGTGAGCCAGGTCGCGGTGGGTTGGGCCGCGATCCCCACCTCGGGCCGCGATGCCGCGCTGGCGGTGCCGCCGAGTGCTGAGCTGAAGGTAACCCCCACCACGGCGACGGTCGCCGAGCAGGCAGCCAGGATCAACGTGATCGAGTCGCCGACACGTCCTGATCTGGGCATCGCGTTCCCTCGCTTCGCCGTGGCAGCGCCATCCATGGCGTTGCCACGGCAGTCCTATCGGCAACCAACAGCGGGACTTTCGGGATTCGCGACTCAGAGTTACAGGAAATGATCACCTAGTGTTACTAACTGTCGGCGCGCGGAACTGCCCCGGTCCCTCACGACGAGGGCCGGGGCAGCTCAGGGCAAATGCCTGGGTCAGTACTGCGCTACCGACCTACCTGCACCACTCAGCTGCAGCCGGACGTGCTGCCGCAGCCATCGCAGACGAAGCACGAGCCGGCACGCTGCATCTTGGTACCGCAGTCCATGCACAGCGGCGCATCCGACGAGGCTCCGAGCAGCGAGTCGATCAGCTCCGCTGAGCTGTGTACGGTCGGGTCGGCCGGCCGCCGCTCGGCAATCTTGTGCTCGGTGACCGGTGCTGACTGGGCCAGCGATTCCAGGTCCTCCTCGACGCTGTCTGTCGGCGTGTAGCTGCCGGTCTCCAGCTGACGGGCCCGTTCCTCGGCGGTGTGGATGCCCATCGCGGCCCGGGTCTCGAACGGCAGGTAATCCAGCGCCAGCCGGCGGAAGATGTAGTCGACGATCGACTGCGCCATCCGGATGTCCGGGTCATCGGTCATGCCCGCAGGCTCGAACCGCATGTTGGTGAACTTGGCGATGTAGGTCTCCAGCGGCACGCCGTGCTGCAGCGCCACCGAGACCGCGATCGAGAATGCATCCATCACCCCGGCCAGCGTCGAGCCCTGCTTGCCGAGCTTGAGGAACAGCTCGCCCAGGCCGTCGTCGGGGTAGGAACCCGCGGTCAGGTAACCCTCGGCACCTCCGACGGTGAACGACACCGTGCGTGACGGACGGGACTTCGGCAGCCGCTTGCGGATCGGCCGGTATTCCACCACCTTCTCGGCCACCGCGGTCTCAGGCTGCTCGTCCTTGCGGGCCTGCTTGCCGGCCGACAGCGGCTGGCCGACCTTGCAGTTGTCCCGGTAGACCGCCAGCGCCTTCAGGCCGAGCTTCCAGCCCTGGTAGTAGACGTCGGCAATGTCGTCCACGGTCGCCGACTCCGGCAGGTTGACCGTCTTGGAGATCGCGCCGGACACGAACGGCTGGGCTGCGGCCATCATCCGGACGTGGCCCATCGGCTTGATCGAGCGGGCGCCCATCGCGCAGTCGAAGATCTCGTAGTGCTCCGGCCGCAGACCGGGTGCGTCCTGCACGTGTCCGTGCTCGCCGATGAACTCGATGATCGCCTCGACCTGCTCCTGCTGGTAGCCGAGCGCGTTGAGCGCCCGCGGCACCGACTGGTTGACGATCTGCATCGAGCCGCCACCGACCAGCTTCTTGAACTTCACCAGCGCCAGGTCAGGCTCGATCCCGGTCGTGTCGCAGTCCATCATCAAGCCGATGGTGCCGGTTGGCGCCAGCACCGAGGCCTGGGCGTTGCGCCAGCCATTGACCGCGCCGATCCGCAGGCACTCGGCCCACTCACGGGTGGCCCGGCTGAGCACGGCCTTGTCGGTGTCGTGGGTGTAGCGCACGGTGTCGTTGGCAGCGGCGTGCTTGCGCATCACCCGAGCATGCGCGGCGGCGTTGCGAGCGTAGCCGTCATAGGGACCGACCACACCGGCCAGTTCGGCCGAGCGCCGGTAGGCGGCACCGGTCATCAGCGAGGTGATCGCCCCAGCCATCGCCCGGCCGCCGTCGGAGTCATAGGCCAAGCCCGAGGCCATCAGCAGGGCACCCAGGTTGGCATAGCCAATACCCAACTGGCGGAACGCGCGGGTGTTGACGCCAATCGGCTCGGTCGGGAAGTCGGCGAAGCAGATCGAGATGTCCATCGCGGTGATGATCAGCTCGACCGCCTTGACGAACTTCTCCGAGTCAAAGGCGTTCCCGCTGCCACCGGCGCCGAGGAACTTCATCAGGTTCAGCGAGGCGAGGTTGCAGGAGGTGTTGTCCAGGCTCATGTATTCCGAGCACGGGTTGGACGCGTTGATCCGGCCGGATTCCGGGTTGGTGTGCCAGTCGTTGATGGTGTCGTCGTACTGGATGCCGGGGTCGGCACAGGCCCAGGCCGCCTCGGCAACCTTGGTGAACAGCTGCTTGGCATCGACGGTCTCGATGACCTCGTGGTTGTGCCGGGCTCGCAGGCCGAACTCGGTGCCCTGCTCGACCGCGTGCATGAACTCATCCGAGACCCGCACCGAGTTGTTGGCGTTCTGGTACTGCACCGAGGTGATGTCCGAGCCGCCCAGGTCCATGTCGAAGCCGGCATCGCGCAGGACCCGGATCTTGTCCTCCTCGCGGGCCTTGGTCTCGACGAACTCGACAATGTCGGGGTGATCGATGTCGAGCACGACCATCTTGGCCGCCCGGCGGGTAGCGCCACCGGACTTGATCGTGCCGGCCGAGGCGTCCGCGCCGCGCATGAAGCTGACCGGGCCAGAGGCGGTGCCGCCAGATGACAGCAATTCCTTCGACGAGCGGAGCCGGGACAGGTTCAACCCGGCACCGGAGCCGCCCTTGAAAATCAGGCCCTCCTCCCGGTACCAGTTCAGGATCGAGTCCATGGTGTCGTCCACCGCCAGGATGAAGCAGGCGCTGACCTGCTGCGGGGACGTGGTGCCGACGTTGAACCAGACCGGGGAGTTGAAGGCAAACACCTGGTGCAGCAGCATCCAGGTCAGCTCATGCTCGAAGACCTCGGCGTCCTCGGCGGAGCGGAAGTAGCCGTACTCCTCACCGGCGATGCGGTAGGTCAGCACCACCCGGTTGATCAGCTGCTTGAGCGACCACTCGCGCTGGCTGGTTCCGACCGCGCCACGGAAGTACTTGGTGGTCACGATGTTGGCAGCGTTCACCGACCACTCGGTGGGAAACTCGACGCCCCGCTGCTCGAAGTTCACCGAACCATCGCGCCAGTTCGTCATCACTACATCGCGACGTTCCCAGCTCACCTCATCGAAGGGGTGGACGCCGGCCGTGGTGTAGACGCGCTCGATGACCAGCCCGTTGGCTGGGTACACCGGCTGCGCCTTGCCCGCCGCCTTCGCGGCGCGGCCGCCCGAGTGCTTGGCGTCCGCTGATTTGCCTGCGTTCTTCGAACCGGCGGAATCGCCGCTCGAGCCGCCTTCGACAACCTCGGTCATAACCCGCTGTTCCCCTTTCACTGTGTGGATGGCACGTTCGCTGTGCGCTGTCATGTCTGTGCTGCCCGGTGCGGGTCGGCATCTGCCAAGCCTGCTTGCTGCTGGCGATGCTCGGCGCGCAAGTCACCGATCGCCTTCTCGAAGTCATCGATCGAGCTGAACGCCTGGTAGACGCTGGCGAAGCGCAGGTAGGCCACCTCGTCGAGTGCGCGTAACGGCCCGAGGATCGCCAGCCCGACCTCAGGTGCCGGCACCTCGGCCGAGCCGGTCGCCCGAATGCAGTCCTCAACGGTCTGGGCGAGTTGGGCCAGCGCATCCTCGTCCACCGGCCGGCCCTGGCAGGCCCGCCGCACCCCATTGATGACCTTCTGCCGGCTGAACGGTTCGGTGACGCCGCTGCGCTTGATCACCGCAAGCGTTGCCTCCTCGACGGTGGTGAACCGCTTGCCGCACTCCGGGCAGTTACGCCGGCGGCGGATCACCTGGCCCTCGTCCTGCTCGCGAGAGTCGACAACGCGGGAATCCGGATGTCTGCAATACGGGCACCGCATAGCCGCTCACTCCTCACTCGAGCCCGCGCACCCGGCTCCGCAAGGCTGACGTACGGAACCGCGTGTGGAACTTGTATCGAATTCGGCCTACGAGCTAGCGGGTTATCAACAGGCTGTGCTCACCGCCTGTCGACAACCTGGGGACCGACGGTGGATGACCGGCCTCTGGTTGTTGATGGCGTGTGGACCGTCAAACCCCTAGCTGTGGACGAAGTACACGCTTGTAACTACTACATGTAGGGGTGAACGGTAGAGCGTCGCAGAACGTTCCGCAAGCTGCGACACCCTGGAAATTTATTTCTGCCGGATAGTGGTGGCTACCGGGCGTGGCCAGTAACCACGTTCAATGTCTAGCCGACCTTGAGGGTTTGGCCAGGACTAAGCGCCACGGAGGCGAGGTGGTTGAGCTCGCGGAGCCGATCGACCTCGAGGCGCGGGTCGCGATTGGGTGCGACCTGCTGCGCGATCGTCCAAAGGGTGTCGCCCGGCTGCACGGTAACCGGGCCAGCAGCGGCCGAACCGGACGCGGGCGTCGCCGGTGCGCCACCGAAGGAGGCACGCGCGACGACGAGCAGTAGCGCACCCAGGACGACGGTAAGCAGCGCCAGCGCCACGACACCGCGCCGGGTCAGCCGCAGCGGCGCGCTCGCTGCCGGAGCCACGCTCAACGGCCAGCTGACCGTGCTCTCACCGAATCGCCCGCCGGCTACCGGCTGCCGCAGGGTCGTGATCGCCGGACCCACAAGAGCCGCGGGCTCGGTAGCAGGAACGACCGCTAGGTGCCGCTGCACCGCGCCAACGCGACCGCCCGGCATCGACTGCCGTGCCCGGTCCGGGATGTGGACTACGGGCGGGAACTCGGTTGCGACTGACATGCCGTCCTCCTCTTGGCTGACCTGCGTACTGCCTGGCTAGTAGCGACTCACTGGCCGTTCTGACCTGCCTGCCCGCCCGCTCGCGCTAACATCGAGCCGCCACGAGTCGAACAGGTATTCGATCGAACGTCTGTACGAATGTCTACTACAAGCCTCTGACAGAAGCCAGATCCTCGACACGCCGATTCGAACGAATGTTTGAATCGTTACCGGATCCGCGCTAAGTTTCTGCCACATGCGACATCGAGAAAGAGGAGACTTCGGTGCCCAAGAACGTCAAGCCACCGACCCGCCGCGGGCCGGGACGCCCCAAGAACAGCACCATCGCCGAGTTTCCTGGTCAGGACCCGGGTGATGGGCTGACCTCGCGCCAGCGCACCATTCTCACGGTCATCCGTGACGCGGTGCAAGAACGTGGATTTCCGCCGAGCATGCGCGAGATCGGCGACGCGGTGGGGCTGCAATCAACCTCGAGCGTGAGCCACCAGCTGGCGGTGCTGGAGCAGAAGGGTTACATCCGCCGGGACCCGAACAAGCCCCGAGCGCTGGATGTGCGGGCACCCGGCGAGCAGGACGACCGCGCTGTGGCGCCGCCGCACCCGGTACATGACGACGCGCTGCAGGCTGGCTCGCCGGTTCCGGTACTGGTGCCGGTGCTGGGTCGAATCGCGGCCGGTGGGCCGATCCTGGCCGAGCAGCTGGTTGAAGAGGTGTTCCCGCTACCCCGCACCCTGGTCGGTGACGGCACCCTCTACATGCTCAAGGTTCAAGGGGATTCGATGGTCGACGCCGCGATCGCTGACGGTGACTGGGTGGTCGTTCGCCAGCAGCCAGATGCCGACAACGGCGATATCGTCGCGGCAATGATCGACGGCGAGGCAACGGTCAAGACTTTCCGGCGGCGCGATGGGCACGCTTGGCTGATGCCACAGAACCCGGCTTACTCCCCGATCCCGGCCGACGACGCCAGCATCCTCGGCCGGGTCGTCGCAGTACTACGCAAAATCTAGGTCACTACGCGAGAGCTGAGTGATCGCCTGATCTGAAATAGGTCAGGCAACTGCGTCCCGCCGGGCCGAGCTGACTATTCGCTTGGCCCGGGCGGGCGCTGGTCCGGACCGGATCAGCCCTGAGCCTGCTGCTGAGGCGCTTCCCGTGGCGTCTCGGCGGCAGGAGCGGGCGGCACGGCGAGCTGGGCTGAACCAGGCACCTCCGGCGGCACGACTGGGACAGCAGGCACCACCGGAACGGTGGGCAGCGGCGGGACGGTTGGCGGCACGACTGCGGTCGGCGCCGGCTGCTCGGCGGCGTCACGTACCGAGTCGTCGTCAGTCATGCCCTTCATTTCGGTCTTGAAGATCCGTAGCGAGCGGCCAACCGACCTCGACATCTCAGGCAGTTTCTTGTAGCCGAACAGAACCAACACGACCACCGCGACAATGGCCCAGTGCGACGGCGAATCGAAGCCCATGAGCGCTCCTCTCTAGTTCGACCAGCAACTGCACCCAGGGTACGCGCTCGGTGCCACGCCGATCGCGTTCACCGAAAGCCCGGCCAGGTCAGGCCGTGTCGAACTCCGCCAGAGCCGCTGCTAGATCGGATCGAACCCGAGCGCTGATCAGGGTTCCGTCACCGGTGTGGTCCTCGGACAGGACCTCGCCGTCGGAATGTATCCGCGCCACCAGATCGCCTCGGGTGTACGGGATGAGTGCATGCACCGAGCGATCTGGCCTGGGCAGTCCCGCCTCGATAACGTCGGCCAGGTCGGCCATACCCGCGCCGGTCCGGGCCGAGACGAACAGCGCGTTCGGAACCAGGCTGCGCAACCGCAGTTGAGTCTCGGCATCGGCGGCATCGGCCTTGTTGAACACGATCTGCTCGGGCACGTCCAAGGCGTCGATATCGGCGAGCACCTCGCGAACCGCACGGATCTGAGCCTCCGGATCGTCATCGGAGGCATCCACCACGTGCAGGATCAGGTCCGCTGCGGCGACCTCCTCCAGGGTCGAGCGAAACGCCTCGACCAGCTGATGCGGCAGGTGCCGAACGAAGCCAACCGTGTCCGACAGCGTGTACACCCTGCCGTCGGTGGTCTCAGCCCGGCGCACCGTCGGATCCAGCGTTGCGAACAGGGCATTCTCCACCAGCACGCCGGCCCCGGTGAGCCGGTTCAGCAGCGATGACTTGCCGGCATTGGTGTAGCCGGCCAGCACCACGGCCGGTACCCGGTTGTTGTCCCGGCGGGCCCGCTTCACGTCGCGGGCGGTCTTCATGCCGGAGATTTCCTTGCGAAGCTTGGCCATTCTCGCCGTGATCCGGCGGCGGTCGATCTCCAGCTTGGTCTCACCCGGGCCGCGGCCACCGATGCCAACGCCATTCGCGGCCCGGCCACCGACCTGGCGCGACAGCGACTCACCCCAGCCCCGCAACCGCGGAACCAGGTATTGCAGCTGGGCAAGCTCGACCTGAGCCTTACCCTCGCGCGACCTGGCGTGCTGGGCGAAGATATCGAGGATCAATGCGGTCCGGTCGACCACCTTGACCTTGACCACCTCCTCCAGCTGACGCAGCTGACCAGGCGCCAGCTCGCCGTCGCAGATCACCGTGTCGGCACCGGTCGCCTCGACGATGTCGCGCAGTTCCTTCGCCTTGCCCGAGCCGATATAGGTTGCTGGGTCCGGCCGGTCCCGCCGCTGAATCAGCCCGTCGAGCACCTCGGATCCGGCAGTCTCGGCCAGCCGCGCCAGCTCGTGCATCGAGTGCTCGGCCTCGATCAGCGTGCCGGTCGTCCACACCCCTACCAGGACGACCCGTTCCAGCCGAAGCTGGCGGTACTCGACCTCGGTGACGTCGGTGAGTTCGGTGGACAGGCCCGCTACCCGGCGCAGCGCGGCACGTTCGGACAGGTCGTACTCGCCCAGGGTCAGGTCGAGATCTGGTGGACGGACATCGTCGCCGCTGAAACCGAAACCGGCCTCGATAGCGTCATCGACCGGCTGTGATTCGTGCTCGTCGGGTGCGTGGTAGGCAGTCATTGCCTTCCATGGTGGCAGTCACCGGCCACTACGCGCCAAGAATTTTCGCTAACGGCCAGGATCAGCGGTGCCCGGACAGCCAATCCTCGGCGATCGACACGGTGGCCACCAGTACCGCCGGGCCGGCCAGTACCAGCTGGCCATCAGCAGTCCAGCTGACCTCGCAGCGCCCGCCGGGCACGTCCACCTGCCAACGCACGGCTCCGGCCGGCTCAGCTGCCGCCACCGCCACCACGGCGCAGATACCCGTCCCGCAGGACCTGGTTTCGCCCACTCCGCGCTCATGCACTCGCATTCGAAGCTGGCCCGGCCCGGTGCGCACGAAGAACTCGATGTTCTGACCCTCAGGCAGGCCGGGTCGTACCAGCGGTGGTCGGGTCAGGTCGAGGGCATCGAGCTGCTCCACCGAGGCCAACTCAACGACGACGTGCGGGTTGGGCATGTCCACGGCGATGGACTCGGCCAGCGGGCCGGCGGCACAGCTCACTTGCGGCCGCTCAGCTCGCAACCTCGGCCGGCCCATCTCCACCGCCACCACGGCATCGGCGAAGCTGACCGCGCGCGGGCCACCACGAGTCGCGATCACCGTGGCACCGCTGATCAGGCCGGCCTGCTGCAGGTAGCGACCGAACACCCGAGCTCCGTTGCCGCACATCTCGGCAATCGAGCCGTCGGCATTGTGGTAATCCATGAAGAACTCCGCCACGCCGGCCTGGGCGAGCACGTCCGGTTCGGTGGCGTGCTCGGTTCGCACCACCCGCAACACCCCGTCCGCGCCGATACCCGCGCGGCGGTCGCACAGCCCGCGCACCAGCGACGGTGATAGCGACAGCACCGCATCCAGGTCCGGCAGCACGATGAAGTCGTTCTCGGTGCCGTGGCCCTTCAGCGCGGTCATACCCTGGCTCATCGCCCCAGGGTAGGCGACAGCTGGGCCAGTGCGCGCTCGACCAGATCGGGTTCGGCCGCGTCCAGCCAGCACACCCGCGGGTCGCGGCGAAACCAGGACCGCTGCCGGCGAACAAAGCGCAGGGTGCCCCGCACGGTGGCATCGACCGCCTCGGCCAGATCACCTTGCACCCTGCCGGAATCGTCCAGTACGGCCAGCAGCTGCTGGTAGCCGAGGGCCTTTGCCGCGGTCGGGCTGTCGCGCAGGCCGGCCGGCAGCAGGCCGCGCACCTCGTCGATGAAGCCGGCCTCGATCATCCGCGACACCCGTAGCCGGACCCGCTCGTCCAGGTCGGGCCGGTCCAAACCCAGCTGAACGGCCGGGTAGATCGAGTCGAAGCCGGGCATCCGGGCAATGAATGGCCGGCCGGTCAGCTCGATCACCTCCAGCGCACGAACGATCCGCCGACCGTTGCCAGGCAGGATCGACTGGGCAGCGACCGGGTCCTGCTCGGCCAGCCGTGCGTGCAACGCGGCCGGCCCGACCCGATCGAGTTCGCCCTGCAATCTCGCACGGATCTGCGGTGACTCGCCGGGAAAGTCGAGCCGGTCCAGGACCGCGCGCAAGTACAGACCCGAGCCGCCGACGAGGATCGCGATCTTGCCCTGCTGCCGGATGCCGTCGATGGTTTGCCGGGCCAATTGCTGGTATTCGGCGACCGCAGCCGACTTGCTCAGCGGCCATACATCGAGCAGATGGTGGACGATGCCGTTGCGCTCGGCGACCGGCAGCTTCGCCGTCCCGATGTCCATTCCGGCATACAACTGCATGGAATCGGCGTTGACGATCTCCGCGCCGAGCCGGCCCGCCAGATCGACCGCGAGGTCGGATTTGCCGGTCGCGGTGGGTCCGATGACCGCGACGACAGGCGGCCCGTCCGGACCGGCGTGGGTGACAGTCACGTTGCAAGAGGCTAACCGGCTTCGCCCTCACCGGCTGCGGTCGTGTCTAATGCACGATATGAGTTCGGAGTGGGGACGTATCGACGAGACCGGCACTGTGTTCGTGAAGACCGCGGATGGCGAACGCGAGGTGGGTTCATGGCAAGCCGGCGACGCCGAGGCGGGCCTGGCCTACTACATCCGTCGCTACGAGGACTTGCACACAGAGGTGGAGTTGCTGGTCACCCGGCTGGACTCTGGCGCAGGTGACGCCCGGGCGACCAAGTCGCAAGCTATGAGCCTGCACGCCTCGCTGCCCAACGCTGCGGTCGTCGGTGACCTGGTCGGTCTGGACGCCAAGCTGATCGCGCTGATCACTGCGGCAGATGCCAAGATCGGCGAGCAGGCCGAGGCCAAGGAAGCAGCCCGGGCCGAGGCGATCGCCAAGAAGGAACAGCTTGCTGTCGAAGCCGAAACCATCGCAGCGTCCTCGACCCAATGGAAGGTCGCCGGCGACCGGCTACGAACCATTGTCGATGAATGGAAGCAGATCCGGGGCATCGACCGAAAGACCGACGACGCGCTGTGGAAGCGGTTCGCGGCTGCCCGCGACGCCTTCGGTAAGCGTCGAGGCAGCCATTTCGCCAACCTCGATACCGAGCGCGAGGCGGCCAAGG
>JBDSAN010000202.1:0-5434 GCA_039922115.1 Jatrophihabitantaceae bacterium | reverse complement strand
GCGGTCGGCCGGCGCGGCGCGACCGTGCAGGTCTTCGACCCGGAAGCCAACGCCAGCGCGCAGCGACTGCATCCAGAGCTGAGCTACGCGCCGTCGCTGACCGACGCGGTGACCGGTGTCGATCTGGTGATGTTGCTGACCGAATGGCAGCAGTTCCGCTCGATGAGCCCGGACACCATCGGTAGCCTGGTGCGCCAGCGCAATCTGGTGGACGGGCGCAACGTGCTCGACCCGGTGCAGTGGCGGGGCGCCGGCTGGCACTACCGGGCGCTGGGCCGTCCCTAGCTGAGGCGTCCCTAGCTGAGGCGTCCCTGAGCTGAGGCGTCCGAACTGGACGAACCTATCGGCCTGCCCTCCCGCACCGGAGAACCCGGCTGGGTCATAGTCGCCGCATGACCGCTGTCGTCGAGGTTCAGGGCGCACACAAGACCTACCGCCGCTGGCGAAAGCCGGACGAGCATGCGGTCCGTGGGCTGGACCTGCAGGTCGAGGCCGGCGGCGTGTTCGGCTTTCTCGGGCCGAACGGGTCCGGCAAGACCACCACCCTGCGGCTGCTGCTCGGCCTGGTGCGGGCCGATGCCGGCGAGCTGCGGCTGCTCGGCCGGCGCGTGCCTGACGAGCTGCCGCAGGTCATCGGCCAGGTCGGCGCGCTGGTCGAGACGCCGATGTTCTTCCCGAACTTCACCGGTCGCGGCAACCTCTCGCTGCTGGCCCGGGCCTCCGACATCCCGCAACGCCGGGTCGATCAGATGCTGGAATTCGTCAACCTGTCCGGCCGGGCCGGCGACCGGGTCAAGGGCTACTCGCTGGGCATGAAGCAGCGCCTCGGCATCGCAGCCGCGCTGCTGAAGAACCCGAGCCTGCTGATTCTGGACGAACCCGGCAACGGCCTGGACGCAGCCGGCATCCGCGAGGTGCGCGAGCTGATCCAGCACCTCGGACGCAGCGGAGTCACGGTGCTGCTGTCCTCGCATCAGCTCAGTGAGGTGCAGCAGGTCTGCGACCGGGTCGCGATCATGTCGCACGGCCAGGTGATCGCCGACGGGTCGGTGGCCGAGCTGCTCGCGTCCGGCTCCTCGGGCGACCTGCGGGTCCGAGTACCGGATCCGCCGGCGGCCCGCGCGGTGCTGGAAGCGGCCGGCATCGCAGTGAGCCCGCTGGCCGACGCCTGGCGGGTCAGCGGCGTGGCCGATCCGGGCGAGGTGACCCGGCTGCTCAGCCAGGCCGGCCACTACCTCACCGAGCTGTCGCCGATCGCCGCCGACCTGGAAAGTGTGTTCCTCAATCTCACCGCTGACGAGTCGGCGCCGGACGGCTCGCAATCGGACGGCTCGCAATCGGACGGGGTGCAACGATGAGTCACGAACCGGGCGCTGGGCAACTCGCCGAGCAGATCGCCGGCGAGCCGACCGCCGCGCCGACCTTCGGCCGGCTGCTCGCAACCGAATACCGGCGGCTGCTCAGCAGGCGATTCGTCCAGGCCGTCGCGGTGCTGGCCCTGGTCGGTTTCGGCGTGGCGGTGTTCGCGATCTTCTCCCGCCACGATCGGCTGAGTCCGTCCGAGCTGGCCTCGGCCACCACCAAACGGGACCAGCAGATCGCCGAGATCCAGCAGTCGATCCAGCAGTGCTCGCAGGGCCTGTCGGCCGATCGGGCCGCTCAGCAATGCGGGACGGCACCGACCCCGCAGGATTTCCCGATCGATCAGTTCCTCAGCGTGCATCCACTGCAACCCGGTCAGGTGTCGGACTACGCGCTGGCAATCGGGGCTGCCACCGCGATGCTCGGCTTCGTCATCGGTGCCACCTTCATCGGCGCCGAGTGGTCGAGCAAGAACCTGGTGCTTTGGCTGTTCTGGGAGCCGCGCCGGCTGCGGTTGCTGGCCGCGAAGCTACTCGCGCTGCTCTCGGTCATGCTGGCTTCCGCCTTGCTGGCACAGCTGGTCTGGCTGGCGATCGCACCGACCCTGCTGCACTACCGGGGCGTACCGGTGTCCTCGCTCGGCCCGCAGGCGAAATACTTCTGGCGACATGTGCTCGACGGGCAGGCGCGTGGGGTCCTGTTGGTGATACCGACCACCCTGCTCGGCTTCGGGATGGCCAGCCTGATCCGTAATACCGCCGCGGCGTTCGGGATCGGCTTCGTCTACTTCGCCGTGGTCGAGAACCTGATCCGGGCGGTGAACCGGGACTGGCAGCCCTACCTGTTCACCACGAACCTGGGCGCCTGGGTGTCCAACAACGGATTGACCGTGTTCGGCAAGGAAGTCTTCGACCGGCAACGGGGTTACGTGACCGCGCGGCCGATCCACCTGTCCAACCTGCACGGCGCGGTGGCGCTGATGATCTACTCAGGCGTGGTGCTGATCGCGGCGTTGATCGTGTTCCGGCGCCGCGACATCAGCTGACCCTGGCTCACAGCCGAGGACTCAGCTGGTGATGTCCTTACGGGCAAAGCGGGTCCAGGCGGCTGTGAAGAACACCGCGCTGTAGATCACCGCGAGCGCGGTGCCCCGGATCATGTCGTCCCAACTGATCGCGGGCGTGAGCGCGTCCAGCCAGGAGTACTGGAAGTGGGTTGGCAGCACCACCCGGTACGGGTCGAGCGCGGTGATCGAATCCAGGATGTTGGACACCACCACCAGGAACGTCGCGCCACCGACCGCAGCCAGCGGGGCATCGGTCAGCACGCTCAACAAGAACGCCAGCGCCGCGACCAGCAACGCCTGGCCGCTGGCATAGACCGCGACGATCAGCATCCGGATTACCGTTTCGTGGTAGGAGAAACTCCCCCCGAACGGCGACTTTGCCGGCGCCCAACCGAAGAACGCGCCGCCGACCAGGTAGGCCCAGGCCGGTAGCAGCAGGTTCACCCCGAAGCTGAACGACAGCGCCACCACCAGCTTCTGCCGCAGCAGCCTGGCCCGCGGGATCGGCATCGCCAGCAGGTAACGCAGCGATGACCAGCTGGCTTCACTGGCGATCGTGTCGCCGCAGAACATCGCGACGATCACCACCAGCAGGAACCCGACCGATGCGAACTCGGTGAACAGCGCGAAGTTGCCTGCCCCGTTAGTGGCCAGATCCACCAGCGCGGCCCCGCCCTGGGTGTTGCTCGAACCACCGATCTCGAAGGCCAACGCCATCAGCACCGGCAGCACCAGCAGGAACAGCCCGACCAGCTGGGTGCGTCGGCGCCGGATCTGGCGGGCGAACTCGACCCGCAGCGGCATCGTCCGGTTGGCCCTGAATTCGGTGGGCAAGTCGTTCGCCGCAGCGGTCTCGGCTAGCGGAGGCAGCGCGACCAGCCGGTCGTGCGCACCCCGGCGGGTCGCCGCCGCCACCGCGTCCACGCCGGCACCCGGCGCTGGTTGGTCAGTCACCACGTTCACCGATCAGGTCGAGGAACACATCTTCCAGCGCGCGCCTGGCCGGCACCGCCCGCGACGAGATACCGGCCGCTGCCAGCACCTCGGCAGCCCGATCCGGATCGGCCACCACCAGCTGGCTGGCCGCGGCCCCGGCCACCTCAGTCACCGAACCGGAGGCGACCAGCCGGCCCCGGTGCATCACCACGACGTGGGTGCAGGTCTGCTCCACCTCGGCAAGCAGGTGCGAGGACACGATCACCGTGCGGCCGGTTTCGGCATAGCGCCTCAGCACCAGTCGCATCTCGGCGATCTGTGGCGGATCCAGCCCGTTGGTGGGCTCGTCCAGGATCAGCACCTCGGGCAGGCCGAGCATCGCCTGCGCGATCGCCAGCCGCTGCTGCATCCCGTGGCTGTAGGTTTTCACCTTGCGGTCCAAGGACGATCCCAATCCGGCGATCTCCAGCACGGTGTCCAGCTGAGCCTGCTCGACCGGTCGTCCGGACGCTGCCCAGAACAGCCGCAGGTTCTCCCGGCCGGTCAGGTGTGGCAGGAAGCCGGGCCCTTCGACGAACGCGCCGAGCCGGGACAGCACCTGCGCCCCCGGCACCACCTCTTCACCGAACACCCTGATCGTCCCGGCCGTCGGCAGGATCAAGCCCATCAGCACCCGCAGCGTGGTGGTCTTGCCGGCGCCGTTCGGCCCGAGCAGGCCGAGCACCTGGCCGCGCTCCACCCGGAAGCTGACCCCGTCCACCGCGCGGTAACCGTCGGAATACACCTTCTGCAATTGTGAAACCACGATCGGCACGCCAGCCAGCTCGGCCAGTCGGGCACCGGGCCGGCGCGCCCGCAATCGCCAGAAACCGAAGCCGAAACAGGCCAGCACCACCAGCGCCGCCACGATCAGCCAGCTGTCCGCGCTGCCGGTGCGCACCTGGCTTACCGGCAACGTCGAGACCGCCAGCGCACTGTCGGCTGATGCCAGGCTGATCCGGTAACTGTCCTGCTGAACCGGCAGCGCGTAACTGAAATCGGTGCTGGACACCTCGACCGCTAGCCGGTGCCCGGCCGGGATCTGGCTGACAATCCATGGCAATTCCACGCTGAGCTGATGCTGCTCGGCGGCCTTGCCGGTCAGCCGCACCGGCGCTACCAACTGCGCCGGCAGCGTGTCCGAACCGTCCGGACCAAGGTCGTGCAACCCGACAAAAAGCGTGACCTCGCCGGTCGAACCAGCCGTCACCTGCAGCGAAATCCGGGACGAGCCGATCACCAGCATCGAGCGGTCCAGCGGCTTTGACCTGAACACCGCGGTCTGGCCCGGCAGCTGGGACAGCTGGCTGGTGCCGAGCAGGCCGGACAAGCCCTGCGCGGCCGACAGCGCACCGCCGAAGCCGGGCAGGCTGGTCACCGCGGCAGGCGTGCCGCCGGCCGGAGCATTGATCTGCTGGGACGTACCGGACAGCAACACGCTCGTCCGTCCGAAGTCAGCGGGGGTGCCGGCAATGCCTGGATAGCCGCTGGCGCGCAGCAGGGTATCGACCTTGCGGCCGTTCGTCGCCGAGATGCCGGCACCCGGTTGGGACAGCAAGAAACCCGATTGGCCACCGGAGCGGTGGCGCAACTTCGCGTCGAAGAACTGCCGCTGCCAGGACGCGACGTTGTCCCCGGCGGCTGGCGCGTCATGGCCACCCGAGCGCCACCGGACCTGTACCGGCGCACCGGCCTGCGCGAGCTGGCGAGCATTGGCATCGGCCTGGCCGAGGCCGAACAGCGAGTCCTGCTCGCCCTGGGTCAGCAGCGTCGGCGCGCGCATGCCGGCAAGCACGCTGGCCGGGCTGGACTCGGCCAGCAGCGAAGCCACCCCCGCATCCAGCGACCCGCCGGAGGCCGCCCGCTGGTAGAGCGCGCACAGTGACGGCGCGAACCGGCCACAGCCCGACGAGCCGGCCGCCGACCCGCCGGTGGCCTGGCTGCCGGACCCACTGGAACCGGACCCGCTGGAACCGGACCCGCTGAAGCCGGAGGAGAACAGGTAGCCGGCCCACAGCTTCTTGAACACCC
>JBDSAN010000201.1:0-13125 GCA_039922115.1 Jatrophihabitantaceae bacterium | reverse complement strand
TGGACCGACCGCGACCTCGAATCGCTGTACCTCTACGGACGGGCGCTGCTGCCGCTGCTGCCCGCGGCGCCGGACGAACCGCTGCCACAGATCAGCGAGTCGGTGCTGCTCACCCACCTGCGCACCGAAGCTCAGGGTGAGGAGGAGAACCTGTCGCTGACCTCGGGCACCGACGAGCCCGGTGTCGCGCTGCCGGGTGGTGGAACCGGGAAGGCGTACGAGTCGCCGACGGAGAAGCTGTCCCAGCTGATCGAGCAGCTGAATCAGCGGTACGGCATGAATCTCGGCGAGGTTGACTTGGTTTGGTTCCGGCAGCAGAAGCAGGCGATCAAGTCCGACGAGCAGATGCGCGTCGTCGCACTCAACAATGACCGCGACCAGTACGGCGTGGTGTTGCACAAGAAGGCCGAGAGCCTGATCGTCGACCGTCATGAGGCCAACGGTCAGCTGTTCAACGCGTTCTTCGAGAAGCCGGGCTTCCGCGACGCGCTGATCCGGTACCTCGCCGAGTCATACGACGAGATTCGCGACGAAGTCGTGTCGTAGGTCGGCGCCTACCGTTGCGATGCGGCTATCGCCTGAGTTCGCTCTAGTTGAACCCGGTTGACTTGAAGCTAGCTTTAAGTTGCAGGCTGGGTGCATGACAGCGACAACCACCTACGAATACTCCCAACTCGCCGAGCTGATGACGCTGATGACCGGCGACGAGAAGCATGATTTCAGCGCCACCTCGACGCTGGACGCGCTCTGGGTGCTCTACCGCGACGTCCTGCACCTTGACCCGAACCACCCCGACGATCCTGGCCGCGACCGGTTCCTGCTGTCCAAGGGGCACGGTCCGATGGCCTACTACGCGGTGCTGGCCGCGCGCGGATTCCTGAGTCCCGATCAGCTGAAGAGCTTCGGTCAACTCGATTCCCCGCTCGGCTATCACCCCGATCGAGTGCGGGCTCCCGGCGTCGAGATCAGTTCTGGATCGCTCGGGCACGGCCTCGGCCTGGCGGTCGGCACCGCGCTCGGGCTGCGGTTGACCGGGCACACCGATGCCCGGGTGGTGGTGCTCACCGGCGACGCCGAACTCGAAGAGGGCAGTAATTTCGAGGCAATCCAGTTCGCCGGCCGCGCGGGCCTGGGCCGGCTGATGGCCATCGTGATCGACAATTCCTCGGCGGCACTGGGCTGGCCCGGCGGCATCGCCAGCCGGTTCGAGCTTGAGGGCTGGACCAGCGTGGACGTCGACGGCCGCGATCACCAGCAACTGGCGGCAGCCTACGCGGCCGGCCATCCCGGCCGGCCACACCTGGTCGTCGCCCACGTCGAACGGAAGGACGCCTGATGAGCACGTCCACCGCGGGCACAGTAACCACCGAAGCCAGCACCGAGCCCGAGCAGCAGCGCGACCGGTTCTACCGGATCATGCCGCAATTGCTTGCCGAAAATCCGCAGGCGGCGCTCGTCCTGGCCCAGGTCGGTGCCGGTTACATCGATCCCGAAGCCGCTGCGCCGGTCGCCGCGCGGATTGTCAACCTGGGCATTCGCGAGCAACTGCTGATCGGCGTGACCGGCGGCCTGGCGCTGACCGGTCTCAGGCCGATCGCGCACACCTTCGGCCCGTTCCTGATCGAGCGTCCGTTCGAGCAGGTCAAGCTGGATCTCGGACATCAGGACGTCGGCGCGATCCTGGTGTCGGCCGGCGGCTCCTACGGCTGGCCGGCTGGCGGCGAGACCCACTTCGGGCACCGCGACGTTGCCCTGCTGGACACCCTGCCCGGCTGGACCGTGCACGTACCAGGACACCCGGACGAGGCCGAGCGCCTGCTGCGGGACGCGATCAACAGCACTGATCGGGTGTACCTGCGACTGGACAACGTGTCCAACCAGCGTCCCCACCTAGGTGCTGGCCAGGGATTCCAGGTGCTGCGGCGGGCCAGCGACCGCGGCCGGGCAACGGTGGTCGCGGTCGGCCCGCTGGCTGATCGGGTGCTGGCGGCGACCGCCGGGCTGGACGTCACCGTGCTCTACGCCGCGACCGTCCGCCCGTTCGACGCCGACACCCTGCGGGACACCCTCACCGAACCTGACGTGGTGCTGGTCGAGCCGTACCTGGCCGGCACCTCCACGGCCGAGGTGTCCCGGGCGTTGGCCGATCGCCGGCATCGGGTGCTCGGGCTGGGCGTCGGACGTACAGAGTTGCGCCGGTACGGCACCATCGCCGAGCACGACCAGCTGCATGGCCTGGACGTGACCGGCCTTCGAGCGGCCATCGCAGGCTTCATCGATCGGGCATAACCGGATAGCGCTGATCAGCGCTGATTGTCGGTAATATTTTGACCGACGGCCGCTACCCGAAGGAAGGCTGACGATGACTCTGCCCCAGGTTGTCTCGCGCTCGGAATGGCTTGAGGCCCGGCGCAGGTTGCTCGACATCGAGAAGGCCGCGACCAAGGCCCGCGATGCGGTCAATGCCCAGCGCCGTGAGCTGCCGATGGTGGCGCTGGACAAGGCCTACGTTTTCGACGGCCCGGACGGTGCCGTCCCGCTCGCCGAGCTGTTCGATGGCCGGTGCCAGTTGGTCGTCTATCACTTCATGTTCGATCCGAGCTGGGACGTCGGCTGCACGAGCTGCTCGTTTCTGGTCGACAACATCGGGCACCTGGCGCACCTGCGCTCCCGCGAGACGTCGCTGGCCGTCATCTCCCGGGCCCCGATCGACAAGATCAGCGCATTCAAGGCGCGGATGGACTGGACGTTTCCGTGGGTCTCATCCTTCGGCAACGACTTCAACTACGACTTCCACGTCACCAACGATCCGGACGTGGCGCCGGTGCAGTACAACTACCGCGATGCCGACGAGCTGGCCACCACCACGCCATGGCACGCGCAGGGTGAACAGCACGGCCTGAGCGTTTTTCTACGCGACGGTGAGCAGATCTATCACACCTACTCCACCTACGGCCGCGGCCCGGAACTGGTCATCGGTACCTACAACTACCTCGACCTGACCCCGCTCGGCCGGCAGGAGGACGGCACCGGAATCCACCTGTTCCCGCATCACGACACCTACTCCGACTGATCCGGAGCAGGTTTCACCGGATCGATTTTCGCCTTATCAGTGCGGTATTCGAACGGGTTGGCGCCGGTCGGCCGGACCGGCTGGCGGCCTTCCACATCGTCCGGCCTGCGGTTGCGCGGGGCGGGCCGGGGCAGCCGGTCCAGGTTGCCGTCGCGCGGCCCGGTCCAGACCAGCGGAGGTGCCTGCACCAGCCGGGCGATCCGGTAGGCCTGCGGTTCCCAGTTCACCCGCCAACCCTGAAAGTGCCGGTATGCGGTGCGCGGATCGGTCTCGCTCGGAAAGCCGATCGCGTCCAGGCTCTGCCAGGCCTGCTCGAACTCGGCGTAGGACACCCCGATCGGATCGGTCGGTAGCGGATCCTCGACCACCGGCAGGCCGAGCGCGCGACTGATCGCGGCCAGCGCCGACGAGCCGCCGGTGATGACCAGCCGGGACGAGCCGGGCGCCTGGCTCGGCGTGCGGGCCAGCTCGATCGCGGCGGCGTCCATCACCGCCATCATGCTGGTGATCCAGCTGCGCCGTGAATCCGGCGAGCGGAACTGCACCAGGATCGGGTACGAGCTGTGGCTCTCAGCCAGGTCGGCCATCAACCTTTCCCAGTCCTGGTAGAGGATTGCCAGCTCGCTGCGCAGCCCCGCCCATTGGTAGCGCAACAGGATCTCCGGCCCCCAGGCAAGCGTGCCGCCCCGGCCGGCCAGCAGGCTCACCTCGGTCTCGCGCCGGTTGAACGCGCCGTACAGGGTGGGCAGGTAGCTGATCAGCAATGCGATCAGCAGCGGGCCGCTGCCGGCCGCGACAAACGCGAGCACGGTCGGCGCGCCACCGGCGGGCGCGGAGAATCCCAAGGTAAACAGGCTGGATCCGGCCTCACGCAGCGACGCTCGAAAGCTCAACCGGCCCAGCCCTTCGAACAGCAGGCCGTAGCCGATCCAGAACAGCACCAGCCAGAACGGCACCAGCGAGACCATCACCACCGAGGCGACCGGGGCCAGCAGCGAATCGCGGGCCTGGTAGGGCAGCCGGCGGGCGATCAGGTCGATCGGGGCCCGCACCAGGGTGGTCCAGCCGGTGTACAGGATCGGGCTGCGGGCCGGTCGGGCCACCACCAGGGTGAGCACCGCAGCCCGCCAGACGGCGATCACCAGCGCGGCGCCGGCGATCGATGCGAGGACGTCCACCAGCACACCTTAGAGCGGTGCTCAGGCCGAGATGTCGTCCTCGGCCGGCGCGGCGTTCGAGGGCAACTGCACCGCGTGGATCGCCTGCTCGGCGTGCGGGGTCAGCCGCAGGATGTGCTGGTAACCGAACAGGGTCGGCCGGACCCGGACCAGCAGGTCGTCCAGCCGGCGGACCGCGCGCAGCGCTACCGAGCCGCCGCCACCGGAAACCGCACCCAGTGGCAGGCCGGTCGATACCTCGTCCAGGATGTCGAACCCGGCCGCCTTCACGGCCCGCCGCAGCGTCGAACGGGTGAAGAATCGCAGGTGGGTGTTGTCGAGAATCCCTCTACGGTCATAGCCGAAACTGCCGGTCACTACCCGCGTCCGGGGGTACCAGTGGCCGAAGTTCGGCACCGATAGCAGCACCTGGCCGCCGGGCCGCAGCACCTCGCGGAACTGGCGCAGCAGCTCACCCGGCCGGGACAGGTGCTCGATGATGTCACCGGCCACCACGATGTCGAACCGGTCGCCCACCTCGGCCGGCAACCCACCTTCGAGGTCGGCCACCAGAAACCGGTCGGTGCGCTGCCGAACGCCTGGAATCTCCAGGTAATCCACCCCGGTGACGTGATGGCCGGCCGCCCGGGCCCGCTCGGCGAACAACCCGCCGGAGCAGCCGACGTCCAGGATCTTCGACGGCGGCAACGAATCGAGCATGTCCAGCATCACCGCATGCGAGGAGCCGTCGCCCTCTTTGAAGTCGTACTCATCGTCCGGCCTGACCCAGTCGTGGGTCCCGAAGCCCTTGCTGGCGAGCTTGAATTGCACGACATCGCGCACCACGTCGCGGGCGTAGGCCAGGCCGTTGACGTAGCAGATCTCATCGCCGTAGTAGGTGGGAATCGGAATCTCGACGATCCGGCCGCCATGCTGGACGAGCTGGGCGATGATCTGGGTGTCGAAGTCGAAACCGTCGCTGTTGGCCTCGAACGGGATCTGCGCGAGCACCCGGGTGTCATAGGCGCGGTAGCCGGAATGGAACTCGCTGAGCTCGGTGCCGAGCATCCGGTTCTCGAACCGGGTCAGGATCCGGTTGCCCAGCCGCTTGTACAGCGGCATGCCGCCGGCCTTGGCCGCGCCCGGATCCATCATCCGGGAGCCGAACACCGCCGCCGGCCGGTCCCGCTCGAACGGTGCCACCATGTCGGTCAGCCGCTCGGGTGCGTACTGGCCGTCGCCGTGCAGCAGCACCACCACGTCCAGGCCGTGCTCGATGGCCAGCCGGTAGGCAGCCTTCTGGTTGCCGCCGTAACCCAGGTTCTTGGTGTGCCGGACGATTGTGGTCAAGGTGGTGCTGGCCTGCGCGCCCCACCGGCGGGCGTGGTCGAAGGTCTCGTCGTGGCTGGCATCGTCGCTGATGATGATCTCGGCGATCCTGGGCAGCAGCGCGGCCGGAATGCGATCCAGCGTGTCGGCCAGCGTCGAGGCCGCGTTGTAGGCGACCACCACGATGCCGATCTTGAGGTCACCGATCCGTGGCCCGTCACTGGCTGTCAGGCTGGCGGGCAGCGTGGCCTTGCCGTCGGACATCTGCACTATCCCTTCACAGGCGAACCCGGACGCCGGACTCGGGCGCTGGCCACCACGCTAGCTGAGCGCTCATTTAAGCTCTGGACGTGCCAGCGACCAGCCCGAGCAGCCAGCGGGCCGGTCAGACCGCTCACGGCCTGCTCGCCCGGCTCGATCCGTGCCTGGCGCCGGTGCTTGCCTGGTCGCTGATCTCGCTCGGCAACGCCGTCCGGTACGGCGTTTACACGCCGCTGGCGATCGGGCTGGTAACCGCCGGCATGCTGGTGTTGACCGCGGCGGTGTTGCGGCTGGGCTGTACCGGGTACCGGCCGCCGGGCCGGCTCAGCTTGCTGATCGGTTGCGTTGTGGCTGTCATTTCAAACGCATTCTCGCCCGCGCAGCGGTATGCCCATGGCAGCGCGGCGACCTGGTCGCACGCGCTGCTGATCGTGGCCGCCACCTTGCTGCTCGCCATGGTGCTGCTGCCGGACGCGCTGCTCGCGCGGATCAACGGCCGCACCATGCCGGTGGCGGTGGTGCTCGGGCTGGCGGCGCTGGCCGGTATCGCCGGCATTCGAGCCACCCCGGCACCGACCATCGATGACTTCCATATCCTGCAGGGCTCGGCGAAGGCATTGCTGCACGGGCACAACATCTACGGGCAGGCCTGGCCCGGTGCTGAGGGCCACCTGCTGCCCTACCTGCCCGGCTCGGCGATCCTGCTGAGCCCGTTCTACCTGCTGCTGTCCGACGTCCGCTATGGCCTGTTGGCGGCAATGCTGGTGGCTGGCCTGCTGGTCGGCCGGCTAGACCGGACCCGCCGGGCGACCGGCCTGCCGGTGCTGGCCGGGCTGATAGTGATCTTTCCGTGGGGGTTGTACCTCATCGAGCAGTCCTGGCCGGAGCCGTTGCTGCTGGCCTGCCTGGTCGGCATGGTGTGGTCGATCGGGCGTAACCGGCCGGCGCTCGCGGTGCTGTGCTTCGCGGCGGCGCTGGCGACCAAGCAGACCGCGTTCATCCTGGTGCCGTTCGCCGCGCTCTGGCCGGCCTTCGGCTGGCGACGCACCGCTGGTTCGGTGCTCGCGGCCGGCGCGGTGATCGCGGCCTGGTTCGCGCTGAACCCGCACCAGTTCGTTGAGGGCGCCATCCGCTACAACCTCAGCCTGCCGCCCCGGCACGATTCGCTGTCGCTGTTCACCACCGCGATCCGGTTCGGTCACACCCCGTCGTTCGCGCTGGTGCCGCTGCTGCTGGCGCTGGCGCTGGCGCTGGGGTTGTGGAAGCTGCCGCGCACCGCACCCGGTTTCGTGCTCGGCTCGGCCTGGCTGATGGGCATATTCAACCTGCTGAACAAGCAGTCCTTTTTCAACGAATGGTCTTTGGTTATCGGGTTGATCACGCTCGGCGTCGCCACCCTGGCGGTGACCAGCGAGCCAGCAGCTGAGCCGCCCGCCGGTGACCCTGCGCTGGTCGACTAGCTGCCGGCCAGCACCGGCCGTCCGATGCCTTCATGCTTGGACTCATACATTGCGGTATCTGCTTGCGCGACAAGCAGATCAGCGGTCACGCCGGCCCGGACGTGCTGGCCGTCGGTCCAGCCGATCCCGATGCTGGCTACCGCTCGGGCCGGTGGGGTCAGCTCGACCTCGTGGGCGAGCGCGCCGGCCAGTCGCTCGCCGAGTGCCAGCGCCTGCTCCGGCGAGCTCACCCCGCTGCTGACCACCAGAAACTCGTCGCCGCCGAACCGGCCGACCACGTCGCCGTGCCGCAGCGCCTCGGCCAGGCAGCCGCCGATCTGCTTGAGCCGAGCATCGCCCTCGGCATGGCCGCGCTGGTCGTTGACCGCCTTGAACCCGTCCAGGTCCAGAAAGATCACCGCGACCCCACCCCGGTCGGGACTGGCCTGGGCCAGCGATCGTTCCAGCGCCTGCAGGATCGAGGCCCGGTTGTAGCAACCGGTCAGCGCATCGTAGGTCGCCCGTACCTCCAGCTGCTCGCGCAGCCGGGCCGGTTCGGTCACGTCGTCGAAGCACACGATCGCGCCGCTGGGTTGGCCGTCCTCGCCGAGCAAAGCTCGCACGCTGATCCGGCAACGCAACAACTCCCCGCCGGGACGTTGCGCGCTGACCTCGAGGTCGGTGTCCTGAGCCTGTTGCAGCGCCAGCGTAACGGCGCTGTCCAGCGGCGCGCGGTCAGGCTTCACGAGCCCGGCGAGCAGGCCGGCGAAGCTGCCAGCAGCCTGGGCGCCCAGGATCTGGGCGACTCGCTGGTTGCGGTGCACCACCGCCCGATCCGGGCCTAGCTGCAGCACCCCGACCGGCAGGCTCTCGGTCAGCCGTAGCAACAGCTGCTCGTTGGCGCGCAGGCTTTCTTGCGTTGCCATCTCTTCGGAGATATCGATCATCTCAGCGACCACGCAACGCTGATCCGGGTCGTTGAGCAGGTTGTGGTTGGTGATCTCGAACCAGATCCAGTGGCCGTCGCGGTGTCGCTGGCGTAACCGCACCCGACGGCTGCCGCCGGGTGAGCCGAGCATGTCCATCCAGTTCGCCAGCGCCCGTGGATGATCGTCCGGGTGCACCAGTTCCAGGTTCCGCTGGCCGATCAGCTGCCCGGCCGGGTAACCGAGCAGCAGCTCGAATGCACCGTCCAATTCAGTGAATTCGGCTACGCCGTTCTTCCTGACCACGCTTACCCGTGGCCGCAACGGGTTGTCGATGCCAAGGTCGACATCGAGCGCGGATCCGCTGTGCACGACCAGCCCGAGCAGCACCCCGTACTCGGCCCGCGAGTCGATGAAATGCCAGCGCATGGTGGCTTCGGCCGCAGCGATCGGATGCGCCTCGACGGTGGCCAGGCCGCAGGCCAGGGTCCGCTTCCACGCCTCGATGACCGCGACATAGTCCGATTGCGCGACCAGTTCCAGCGCCGATACGTGGCCGTGGATGACCGGATGCTGGTGCACCGGCACCGAGGTCGGCATCGGCTGGAACAGGCCGCTCTCACCGATGGCGGCGATCGCAGCGTCCGGGTAGCGCGCCAGCAACCGCTCGGCCGCCCGCCGCAGTTCGGACGGGCTGAGCCGGCTACCGACGCCAGCATCCAACACCGGCAGCGGGTCGCTGCCCGGTTCGGCGTGCCGCAGGGCGCCTTCTGGACGCAGCTGCTCGATGGTCATGCCAGTAGTATCGACTACAGTGCGTGATTGCCTAAGGCACTTAGCGTGGCAATAACTGTGCAAACCTTCGCTACCAGAGCCGATCTATCGCACCTGGATATAGTTCGATCCGAGTTGCGATGAAGGTCGTTGAAGCCGCGATTGCTCGGGTAGAAAACAGCGATCCCAGACATACCTTGTCGAACTGGTCGCTGGCCAGCGGGTCCTGCCGAGTGCCACCGATCAGCACCGTCTGATCGAAGTGTGACCAGCCGGCCTGCAGGTAGAAGTCCTGCAGTGACCGGTCACAGGTGAACACGCCCAGGTCGGCGCCGGAGCGGGCCATGAACTGGCGGGCCGCGCTGGCCAATCGCAGCCCGTACCGATGCCGTCGCTGAGTCCGGTCGGTGACCATGGTGCTGATTCCGCTGGCCAGGTAGCTCGCGGCGCCATGCACGATCGGCTTGGACAGCACGCTCAGGCACGAGAGCACGGTTGACCCTCGGGTCAGCACCATCGTGATCGGCGACAGCGCCGGATCGTGGCCGGTCGCGCTGAGTCCACCGGGCTCGGTGGTTTCGGCTGGCTCGGCTGGCTCGGGTGGTTCGGCTGGCCAGGCCTGTTGGATCAGCGCCCGGACCTGCTCGGCGATGCCGGCCGGCAGGTCCGCGTCGGAGTAGCTGGCGATCCGGACCGGATAGGCCGACCCGTCATCGTCCGACTGCATAGCCATAACCGCCCCGCGGGTTGGCCGCGGCTCGCAGGAAGCCGGTCGCCGGGTCCAGGCCGGCCGCGCTCAGCCGGCCCAGCGCCCAGTCCCCGGCCACGCTGATCCGGTGCCCGCGCCGGCGCAGGTCAGCCAGCACCTCCGCGGCCACCCGTCCCTCGCAGACCAGGCCGGCCGGCTCGGCCAAGCGCGGCCAGAACGAGCTCGGAAAGTGCGTGCTGTGCAGCATCGGCGCGTCGATCGCCTGCTGCAGGCTCAGCCCGAAATGCACGTGTGCCAGGAAGAACAGCAACGACCACTGGTCCTGCTGGTCACCGCCGGGCGTCCCGAAGGCAAGGTAGGGACGGCCATCGCGCAACGCCAGCGACGGGCTCAGGGTGCTGCGTGGCCGGGTGCCGGGTCGCAATGACGAGGGCAGGTCCGGCTCCAGCCAGCTCATCTGGGCCCGGCTGCCCAGCGCGAATCCCAGGCCGGGGATCGTCGGCGAGCTCTGCAGCCAGCCGCCACTAGGGGTCGCCGAGATGTGCATGCCGAACCGGTCGACCACGTCCAGATGGCAGGTGTCACCGCGGGTCAACCCGCTCGATGCCACCGTCGGCTCGCCGGTGCCGCCGGCCGGGACCGATCCGGAATCTCCAATGCTGGTAGCCAATCGTGCTACTTGACCGGCTGGGCTGCCGGGTCGCAGTTCGGTCGAGGCGGCCGGCCCGACCAGCGATCGTCGCTGGGCGGCATAGCTGGGCGAGAGCAGTTCGGTCAGCGGCACCTCGACCGCGGCCGGGTCGCCGTACCAGGCTTCCCGATCAGCGAAGGCGAGCTTGGCGCATTCGACCACCGTGTGGATGTAGTCGGCCGACAGGTGCCCGGCCGCGGTCAGGTCGAAGCCGGCCAGCAGTGCCAATTGCTGGGCGAACACCGGCCCCTGGCCCCACGGCCCGGTCTTGCACACCGTGTAGCCGGCATAGTCGAAGCTCACCGGATCCTCGACCGGGCATTGCCAACCGGCCAGGTCGGCACCGCTCAGCACGCCGGCATGCGATTGGCCGGAGCTGTCCCGAACCGGCAGCCGGCAATGCGCATCGATAGTTTCGGCAATGAACCCCTGGTAGAACGCCCGCCTGGCAGCCTCGATCTCGGCATCCCGGCCGGCTGCCGGCTGCTCGCACTCGTCCAGCAGCCGGCGCCAGGTGGCGGCCAGTTCCGGGTTGCGCAGCCTGCTGCCCACGACCGGCGGCCTGCCGCCCGGCAACCAGGTCGCGGCCGAGTGCGGCCAGTCCTCGATAAACGTGCCGGCCACTGCCTCGATGGTCGCCACGATCGAGGGCAGCGCCGGAAAGCCTTGCTCGGCATAGTGAATCGCCGGCTCCAGCACGTCGCGCAATCGCCAGCTACCCCAGCGTTGCAGCAGTAGCAGCCAGGCGCCGAACGCGCCTGGCACGGTGGCGGCGAGCAAGCCGGTGCCGGGCACCAGCGCCAGCCCCTCGTCCCGGTAGTGCTCGATGGTCGCGCCGCTCGGGGTCAGGCCCTGCCCGGCGATCACCCGCACCGCCTGATCAGCCGGATCCCACAGCAGGATCGGCACCTCGCCGCCGGGGCCGTTGAGGTGCGGTTCGACGACCTGCAGCACGAAGCCGGCAGCCACCGCCGCGTCGGCAGCGTTGCCGCCGCGCTCAAGCACGCTCATGCCGACCGAGGAGGCGAGCCAATGGGTGCTGGCGACCATGCCGAAGTCGCCGCGCAGGTCCGGTCGGGTGGTGAAGGTCGGTGCGCTCACGAGGCAAGCCTACGGCTCGGAAAACAATCAATCAGGCTTGATTGTTTTTCCGCTGGCTGCCAAGCTGGCACCCGACCCCGTCGGCTGGTGCCCGCACCGGCATCGATCCGTCCCTGCCGGAGGCAGCCGTTGTCCGACCTCGATCTGGTACTGCCCGACCTGCTGGCCGAGAGCGCCGCGCTCGATGACCGGGTCGCTGGATTGCCCGATTCGGACTGGGCAATCCCGACCCCGTCGATCGGCTGGACGCTCGCCCACCAGATCGCGCACCTGCACTGGACCGACCGGCTTGCCGAGCTCGCGATCGCGGACCCGGACGCCTTCGTTCAGCAGCTGTCCGAAGCTGCCGGCGACCCGGCCGGGATTGTCGACCGGGCGGCTGGCGAGGGAGCCCAGTTGCCGCCGCCGGAGTTGCTGCAGCGCTGGCGCGCCGGTCGTGCGGCGCTGGCCGACCGGCTGGCCGCAGTACCGGCCGGCACCAAGCTGGCCTGGTTCGGCCCGCCGATGAGCCCGGCCTCGATGGCCACCGCCCGGCTGATGGAAACCTGGGCACATGGCCTGGATGTAGCCGACGCCCTCGGCCAGCAGGTCGAGCCGACCCAGCGGCTGCGCCACATCGCCCGGTTGGCGGTGCGGACCCGGGACTTCGCCTTCGCCGTGCACGGACGTCCAGCGCCGACCGAGCAATTCCGGGTCGAGCTGACCGCGCCGGACGGCAGCCGCTGGGACTTCGGACCGGACGATGCCGAGCAACGCGTCAGCGGGCCGGCGCTGGACCTGTGCCTGCTGGCCACCCAGCGGCGCAACCGGGCCGACCTGCGGCTGCAGGCGAGCGGCCCGGACGCCGAGGCCTGGCTGCACCTGGCGCAGGCCTTCGCCGGCCTGCCAGGCGCCGGCCGGCCGGCCCGCTCGGCCGGCACCGCGCCGTGACCGGACCGCTGCGGATCGGCAATGCCTCCGGCTTCTACGGCGACCGGTTCAGCGCGCTGGCCGAGATGATCGACGGCGGCGAGCTGGACGTGCTGACCGGTGACTACCTCGCCGAGCTCACCATGCTGATCCTGGGCCGGGACCGGCTCAAGGACCCGAACCTCGGCTACGCCAAGACCTTCCTGCGCCAGCTGGAGGAAGCCCTGGGCCCGGCGCTGGAGCGTGGCGTCCGGATCGTCAGCAACGCCGGCGGGCTCAACCCGGCCGGCCTCGCCGACAAGCTGCTCGAGGTCGCCAAGGGCCTCGGCCTCGACCCGGCGATTGCCCACGTCGAGGGCGACGACCTCCGGGCGCGTGCCACCGAGCTCGGCCTCGGCGACGCGCTCACCGCCAACGCCTATCTCGGCGGCTTCGGCATCGCCTCCGCCCTGCGAGCGGGTGCCGACATCGTCGTCACCGGCCGGGTCACCGACGCCTCTGTCGTCGTCGGCCCGGCGATCGCCCACCACGGCTGGACGCCGGCGCATCACGACGCCCTGGCAGGTGCCGTCGTCGCCGGCCACGTGATCGAGTGCGGCACCCAGGCCACCGGCGGCAACTTCTCCGGCTTCAAGACGCTGCCCCTCGACGGGCGGCCGCTCGGCTTCCCGCTGGCCGCGATCGCCGCCGATGGCTCGTGCGTGGTCACCAAGCACGACGACACCGGCGGCGCTGTCACCGTCGACACGGTCACCG
>JBDSAN010000200.1:0-4645 GCA_039922115.1 Jatrophihabitantaceae bacterium | reverse complement strand
CTCATCGCCGGCGGGGTGGCGCACCGGCACTGGTCGGCGGGCGTGCAGGCCCTGCTGGGCACCGGCTTCTGCGGTGGCCTGACCACCTTCTCCACGTTCTCGGTCGAAACGGTCGAGCTGTTGCAGGGCCGTTTCACCTTGCGATCATTGGCTTATATCGCCCTCAGTTGCGGCCTCGGGCTCGCCGCGGCTGCCCTGGGCTACGCGCTGACCTGAGCCCGCTGGCCGGGCCGAGTGCCAGGGCGGCTGAACCGCTGGCCGGTCCAACGGCCAGCGCCGCTACGCGCTGGTGTGTGCCGGGCCGACCCGGCCGGCGAAACCGGTGGGCAGCTCGCCGACCGCATCAGCCGGATCCAGGTTGGCCGAATGTCCCGCCACTTCAAGCAGATCCTGGCCGGACACGGTTCGCTTGAGGATGGCCAGCGCGATCGGACCGTACTCGTAGTGCTGCACCGCGGTCCCGACGAAACCGACCTGCCGGCCACCGCGAAGCACCGGTTCACCGGGCGCCGGCAACTGCTCGCGATCACCGGACAGGTGCAGCAGCACCAGCCGGCGCGGCGGCTTGCCCAGGTTCTGCACCCGAGCGACCGTCTCCTGCCCCCGGTAGCAACCCTTGTCCAGGTGCACCGCCGAGCCGATCCAGCCGGCCTCGTGCGCCAGGGTCCGGTGGTCGGTGTCCAAGCCCAGCCGGGGACGGTGCCGTTCCACCCGCAACGCGGCCGCACCCCAGGCACCCACCGGCTGAGCGCCGGCGCTGATCAGCCGATCGGCGATCGCGGCCAGCTCGGAGCGGCGGATCATCAGCTCGTAGCGCCCGTCCAGCAATCGGAGGAAGCCACCGCCGGCCAGGCCGATCGCGGTCTGGCCCGGCACCGGAAAGCCTGCTTCGATCAGCACCTGCTCGGCTTGCGCACCTAGCACCCCGAGCAGCGCGAACTCGGCGCTGACCTCGGCCGGCTCGACCCGCTTCATGAAGCGCATCTTCAGCAAGTACGACAGCGCCTCACCGGCCGAACCGGGTTCAGTATCCAGCCAGACCTGCCCATCGAGTTCGGTCAACCGCCAGTGCTGCTCGACATGCCCGTTCGGTGATAGGACCAGCGCCTCGGTCGAGTCGCCATCGGCCAGCGCCGACAGGTGCTGCGAGCAGATCGCGTGCAGCCAATCCAGCCGATCCGGACCGGGCACCACCAGGACGTCCCGGTTGCTCAGATCGAGCAGGCCGGCAGCCTCCACCGCCCGGCGCTGCTCACCGAGCGGATCGCCGTAGTGCCAGGCGATGCCGACATCAACGCCATCAGCCGGCACCGCGCCGGGCCGGTCGAGTAACGGCGAGGCGGGACGGGCAGCTGGCTCAGTCATGCTGGGCCGCCGTCCGGCAGTCGGCGCAGGTACCGAAGATGGTGAAGTGCGAGCGATCGAGCCGGAAGCCGCGCTCGGTCATCAGCCGGTCGGCGAGCTCATCGACCAGCCCGGCCGGCGCGTCCACCACCGAGGAGCAGTGATGGCAGACCACGTGGATGTGGTCGTCCTCGGCCAGCCGGTAGGACGGCGCACCGTGCCCGAGATGGGTGTGCGCGAGCAGGCCGATCTGCTCCAGCGTTTCCAGCGTCCGGTAGACGGTGGTCAGGTCGACGTCCGGGACGGCTTCGGCGACCTGGTCAGGGGTGCCATGCACGAGTTGGCTCACAGCGTCCATAACGCGTTGCCGCTGCGGCGTCATCCGCATGCCGCGCTGGCGCAGCCGTTCGGCGAGCTCGGCGGTGGACTGCTGATGCACGTGAGTCATGGTGCACTCCATGGTAGGCCTGCCTGGTGCCCGATTCGCCAGGGTTGGTTGGCCGCGCTGGCTGATCGGCACGCCAGCCTGCTGCCCTGGCCCGGCTAGGCTTGCCGGCTGTGACGCAACGTGTGGTGGGGGTACTCGGGCTCGGGCTGGTCGATCCGGACGCGCCGGTACTGGCCGCCGACGATCTGGGACTGACCCGGGGCGACGGTTGTTTCGAGGCGACCAGGGTGCTGACCGGTACCGACCTGCGGCACCGGGTCGACCACCTGGAACAGCACCTGGATCGGCTCGATCGCTCCGCCGCCGGCCTGGATCTGCCGGCCATCGACCGCGGTGCGTGGTGCCTCCTGATCGAGCAGGCGCTGGCGGCCTGGACCCGTCCCGGCGAGGCGATGCTGAAGCTGATGCTCAGCCGAGGCCGGGAATCGGTGCCGGCCGGCCCGGTGACCGGCATCCTCAGCCTGACCCCGACCGCCGCGCAGACCCTGCGCCAGCGACGGGACGGGCTGGCCGTGATCGCCCTGAACCGGGGCTATGCCGCGCAGGCCTTCACCGAGGCGCGCTGGCTGCTCGGCGGCGTCAAGACCCTGTCCTACGCGGTGAACGTTGCCGCCACCCGGGAGGCGGGCCGGCGCGGCGCTGACGACGTGCTGTTCACCAGCGCGGACGGCTACCTGCTGGAGGCGCCGACGGCCACCCTGGTCTGGGCCACCGGCGACCGGCTGCTCAGCACCCCGCTGGACGGCACCGGGGTGCTGGCCTCGATCACCCAGCAGGCGCTGTTCGAGGCGGCCGAGAAGTCCGGACTGAACACCGGCTACCAGCTCGCCCGGCCCGGCCAGGTGGCCAGCGCGGACGGCGCCTGGCTGGTATCCAGCGGCCGTGGGGTGGCCACCATCCGCAGCCTGGACGGCCAGCCGCTGCCGGTGGACGAGCAGCTCAGCAGCCAGCTGTCCGCGCTGGCCGGTTTCTGACCAACTCGAACCAGCGCCCGTGAACTAGCGGTTGCGGTCTCCGCCGCGCCCCGCGACCGGCCCCCGAGGCTCAGTATCTTTCGACGGCCTTTACCTGCACCCTTTCCTCCATTACGTTCGACTCCTCACAACACGGTAGTTCCATAATGAATGGGGGATTTAATGTCAAAGCAACTCGTCCGGGCAGCAGTCGGGACCGGGACCCTGATCGCCGGTGGCCTGATCGCACTGGCTAGCGCGACGCCCGCCGCGGCCACGCCGACCGGCTGCCACCTGACCCAGGCATCGCATTCGGCCTCGTCGGTGTGTACCGGCGGCTCCGGCCAGCAGCGCGTGTACGCGATCTGCGAGGACCCGCAGCACGGCACCGACCGCACCTACTACGGCTCGTGGGTCGGCGTCGGTTCCACGTCCGTGGTCAACTGCCCGGTCCTGGGCGGCTACACCTGGTACGAGGTCGCAGCCGGCATCCAGGTCCGCTAAGTACCCCGCTGGCTACCGCAAGCTCGTGACCGCTTCCCGGCGGGCCCGTCCGGCGCAATCGTAAAATGTGCTGGCCCAAATCGCCGACCAGTCGTACCGTTGGTTCGGTAAGGGAAAGGAGGTGGTCCAGGACTTGATGAGCTCTCGGACACCGAAGGGGGTTGCCGGCTAGCCCGGTAACTTTCCTGAACCCTCGAGTCGCCGCGCTAGTCCGACCGGCAACAGGTTCACCCGAACCGGCTCGAGGGTTTTTTATTGCCCGCATAGGTGCCCGTGACCGGGCCCAGCGCGCCGTTCGGAGCCGGCGGCTCAGACCCGCAGCAGCCGCGCGTTCAGGTGCGGCCTGAACTGAGCCGGTTCGAGTGCCAGTTCCTGCACGTACGCCAGCGCCTCGCCGTCGTCATCGTCGGTGATCGCGTACAGCCGCCGCTCACCGTAGATCTGCTTTGCCGACGGGGTGTTGCCGACCGCGCTGGTGGCGATTTCCCAGCGCTGGTCACCGGAAACCCCGGTGAATATCTCGACCAGGCCGGCCGCATCGGCCAGCACCAGTTCGAGTTCGTCCGGGCCGGCACCGATCCGCAGAAAGCCGTTCTCCCGAAACGCCGGACGCAGCACCGAGCCATCCGGATTCAGCAGCCAGCTGCGTGATTGGTAAGCCAGAAACGGCCGTCCATCATGATGGAAACTCACTCGCTGGGCATAGCTGAACTCATCATCGGTGGCCGGTTGCAAGCCGGTGCCGTGGCCGGCCCAGTTGCCGACCAGCGCCAGCACCGCCAGCAGCGACTGGTGGATTTCCGGACCGGATCGCAGGTCATCGGTGTCGGTGATCGGTGGGACCGCGCTCACGGCGTTCACTGGACGGCGGTGAGCAGCTTGGCCAGCACCAGCGCGGCCAGCCCGGCGATGCCCAGCGCGGTCACGATGAGCAGGATGATGAACAACGACGCCATGAGCCGAGGATAGCCGCGATGACTGTTATGAGCCGATGACCGAGCCGAAGAGAGCACTGGTAGTGAAGTGCACGGCCGGTGCCGATGATCCCGAGCGCTGCGCGCAAGCGTTCACGGTCGCGGCCACCGCGGCGGCCTCCGGCGTCGAGGTGTCGCTGTGGTTGACCGGTGAGGCGGCCTGGTTCGGGGTGGCTGGTCACGCCGAGCGGTTCGTGCTGGCGCACTCGGCGCCACTGGCCGAGCTGCGCGATACCGTGCTCGCGCTGGGCAGCCTGACCGTGTGCACCCAGTGCGCGCAGCGCCGTGGCATCGAGGCCGACCAGCTGCTGGCCGGTGCCCGGATCGCCGGATCAGCCAGCTTCGTCGACGAGATCCTGCAGCCGGGCGTCCAAGCCCTCGTCTACTGACGCGTTGTGCGGCCTGGTTGCTCGCGACCCGCC
>JBDSAN010000199.1:0-6807 GCA_039922115.1 Jatrophihabitantaceae bacterium | reverse complement strand
ACCAATGGCGGCCTTCACCGGCCGGCAACGCCGGGTCGTAACCAAATCGCATCCCTAGGACCGTCCTATTCGACGAAAGTCTGGACATCTTACGGGCAACCACGCGTCCAAATCGAGGACGCCTGGCGGCTAGCACCGGGTCGCTGCTGGGCAGGATAGCGAGGTTCAGGAGGTGGCGTGGCCGGTTTCGGTCAACACCAGCTCAGCGACCGCGCGCATGGTGGTGCGCTTGTCCATGGCGGCTCGCTGGATCCAGCGGAAGGCGTCCGGTTCGGACAGCCGGTGCTCGGCCATCAGCACGCCCTTGGCCCGCTCGATTAGCTTGCGCGCTTCGAGCCGATCCTGCAGGCCACTGACCTCGGCCTCCAAGGCCCGGATCTCGGCGAACCGGCTGGTGGCCATCTCGATCGCCGGCAGCAGGTCGCGCTTGTGGAACGGCTTGATCAGGTATGCCATTGCGCCGGCGTCGCGGGCCCGCTCGATCAGGTCCCGCTGGCTGAACGCGGTCAGGATAACCACCGGCGCGATTCGAGCGCCCGCGATCTGGCCGGCGGCGGTGATGCCATCCATCTTTGGCATCTTGACATCGCAGATCACCACGTCCGGACGCAGTTCGGTGGCAAGCTCGACGGCCTTCTCACCGTCGGCGGCCTCCCCCACCACCTCGAAGCCCTCTTCTTGCAGCATCTCGCGCAGGTCAAGGCGGATCAGCGCCTCGTCCTCGGCGATGAGGACGCGCCTGGCTCGGCCGGCCGAGTCGGCCGATGCGGGCTGGTCAATCACGAGACTCTCTACCTTCACCGCTCATTACCCTCAGCCATCCCGGCCGAAGGCTTCGGCCGGGGCGTTCACCGGCAAACGCCCGGTCGCGCGAGGGTTCAGCCTATCGGGCTAGACTTCCTCACGGTTTCACGCCCCTGTGATGGAACTGGCATACATGATGGTCTCAAACACCATTGCCGAAAGGCGTGTGGGTTCGAATCCCACCGGGGGCACCGATCGGGCCGAGACCGCTGGCCTAGATTCGAGCCGTGAACGCGCATATGAGTCCGGACGAGTTCCGCCGCTACGGCCGCGAGGTCATCGACTGGATCGCCGATTACTACGAGAAGGTCGAGTCGCTGCCGGTTCGATCCCAGGTGGCGCCGGGCGAGCTCCGGGCCGGCTTGCCTGCGTCCGCTCCGCAACAGGGTGAAGATTTCGGCGCAATCCTGGCCGACCTGGACCGGCTGATCCTGCCCGGCATCACGCACTGGCAGCACCCGTCGTTCTTCGGCTACTTTCCGGCCAACGCCAGTGGGCCGGCAATCCTCGGTGACCTGCTGGCCTCCGGCTTGGGCGTGCAGGGCATGCTCTGGTCGACCTCGCCGGCCGCCACCGAGCTGGAAACCCACATGATGGACTGGCTGGCCCAACTGCTCGACCTGCCAGCCGCCTTCCGATCCTCTGGCGCTGGCGGCGGGGTGATCCAGCATTCGGCCTCGGACGCGGCGCTGGTGGCGCTGCTGGCCGCGCTGTACCGAGCCAGCGGCGGCGCCACCGAAACCGCCGGGGTGGCTGCTGGCCGGTTCACCGTCTACACCTCGGCGCAAACCCACTCATCGGTGGAAAAGGCTTGTCGGATAGCGGGAATCGGTTCCGGAGCGCTGCGCAAGCTGGACGTCGACCCGGCCACCCAGGCTGCCGACGCCGGCCAGCTTTCATCGCTGCTGGCGGCCGATGTTGCCGCCGGTTACGTCCCGGCGCTGATCGTGGCCTCGGTCGGCGCGACCGGCACCGGCGCGATCGACCCGGTCGCCGCGTTCGGCGCGCTCGCCCGCGAGTACGGTGCCTGGCTGCACATCGATGCGGCCTGGGCGGGCGTGGCGGCGGTCTGCGAGGAGCTGCGCTGGATCAACGCCGGTGCCGAACTGGCCGATTCTTACTGCACAAACCCGCACAAGTGGCTGCTCACCAACTTCGATTGCACGGCATTCTGGGTGGCCGACCGGGCCGCCTTGATCGCTGCGCTGTCGATCCTGCCGGAATACCTGCGCAATGCCGCGACCGAGTCCGGTGAGGTCTTCGACTACCGGGACTGGCAGGTGCCGCTGGGCCGCCGGTTCCGCGCGCTGAAGCTGTGGACGGTGCTGCGCTGGTACGGCGCGGAGGGCTTGCAGGCCCACATCCGTGGCCATGTCGAGCTCGCGCAGGAATTCGCCGGCTGGGTCGCGGCCGATGATCGGTTCGAGTTGCTGGCACCGCACCCGCTGGCGCTGGTCACGTTCACGCTGGCGGCCGGCGACGAACCGACCCGCGCGGTGCTCGAAGCGGTGAACGCCTCCGGCGAGGCGATGCTCACCCACACCCTGGTCAACGGCCGGTACGCGATCCGGATGGCGATCGGCGCGGTCCGCACCGAGCGCCGGCACGTCCAGGCCGCCTGGCAGTCGATCGTGGGCCGGCTACCAGCCTGACCGTTGCTGGACGGGGCCGGGTCGCACCCGTTCACGAGTGGGCAGTTGGCCGTCCGGCCTCACGACGAGTGGGCAGTTGGCCGTCCAATGGTCGATCGCAGTTGGCCATTCGTCGCGGAACTGCCCACTCGCGGACGCCGGACCCGACGGACCCAACCGAACCGCCGATCAGCCGTTGGGTAGCCGGATCAGGCCCTCCTGCGCGACGCTGACCACCAGCCGGCCGTCGCGGGTGAAGAACCGCCCGGTTGCCAGGCCACGCCCACCCGAGGCGGACGGGGACGACGATTCGTACAGGAACCACGAATCGGCACGGAATTGCCGGTGAAACCACATCGCATGATCCAGCGAGGCCATGCTGATCGGATCCAGCCGGGATGCCATGCCGTGGTGGATCAGCACCGAATCGAGCAGGTTCAGGTCCGAGGCGAAGGTGACCACGCAGACGTGCAGCGTGAGGTCATCAGGCAGCCGGCCGTTCGCCTTCATCCAGATCCGGTGCGGCTGGTGCTCGCGCGGGCCCAGCGCGCGCTGCACCCAGGGCGGGTCATCGACGTAGCGGATGTCGAAGGCCTGCGGAATCCGGCTCATGCTGGCCCGCAACTGGTCGAAGCCCGCTAGCCGTTCCAGCAGGGTCGGCAGCTCGTCCGGCGGCGGTACCGAAGGCATCTCGGCCTGATGGTCGATGCCGCCCTGATCGAGCTGGAAGGACGCCGACAGGGTGAAGATCGGCTTGCCATGCCGGATCGCCAGTACCCGCCGCACCGAGAACGAGTGCCCGTCCCGGATCCGCTCGACCATATAGACGATCGGGACGGTCGGATCCCCTGCCCGGATGAAGTAGGAATGCAACGAGTGCACCGCCCGGTCGGCCTCCACCGTCCGGGTCGCGGCCACCAGCGCCTGCCCGGCCACCTGGCCACCGAACACCCGCTGCAGCGCCACGTTCGGGCTGCGGCCGCGAAAGATATCCTGCTCGATCGGTTCCAGGTCCAGCAGCGCGACCAGGCCATCGACCACCCGCTGACCGCCCACGAAGGCGTCCGCGGCAGCGCTGTCGGTGACAGCGGCGGATACGTTGGCGTCAGCGGTCACGTTGCAGGATGCCTCCGATGTGATGCACCCGGATCGTGTTGGTCGTTCCAGGCGTCGACGGTGGTGTTCCCGCGACGATAACCACCAAGTCGTCCGGGCGACAGACCCGGTTGGCAAGCAGCGCCGAATCGACCTGCCGAACCATCTCGTCGGTGGTCTGCACCGTCCACACCCGGTGGGCCTGAACCCCCCAGGACAGCGCGAGCTGGCGCTGCACCGCATCCTCCGGGGTGAAGGCCAGCACCGCGGCATGCGCGTGCAACCGAGCCAGCCGCCGCGCGGTGTCCCCGCTCTGGGTGAAGGCGACCAGCGCAACCGCTCCGAGCGCGTCCCCGATGTCCTTGGCGGCCTTGGCGATCACCCCACCGGGCGTGCGCGGGTCGTGCAGCAACTCGGCCACGTCCACGGTGGACTGCTCGACCGCGCCGATGATCCGCGACATGGTGGCCACCGCCTGCACCGGGTAGGTGCCGACGCTGGTCTCGCCGGACAGCATCACCGCGTCGGCGCCGTCGAGCACCGCGTTGGCCACATCGGAAGCCTCAGCCCGGGTCGGCCGGGAATGGCTGATCATCGATTCCAGCATCTGGGTGGCAACGATCACCGGCTTGGCGTTGTCCCGGCAGATCGCGATGGCCTGCTTCTGCACCATCGGCACCTGCTCCAACGGCATCTCCACGCCGAGGTCACCGCGGGCAACCATCACGCCGTCGAAGGCCAGCGCGATCTCGGTCAGCCGCTCGACCCCCTCGGGCTTCTCGATCTTGGCGATCACCGGGCGCCGGATGCCAACCCGATCCATCACCTCGTGCACCAGCTTGGCGTCATCGGGCGAGCGGACGAACGACAGCGCGATCCAGTCCACGCCCAGGCGCAGCGCGAATTCCAGATCGTCGATGTCCTTCTCGCTCAGCGGCGGCACGCTGACGGCCACCCCGGGCAGCGACAGCCCCTTATTGTTGCTGACCACGCCACCCTCGCTGACGTCGCACACCACGTCGGTGCCGTTCTCGACCGCAACCGCGACGAGCGCCACGTTGCCATCATCGACCAGCAACCGGTCCCCCGGCTTGACGTCGGCAGCGAGCTGCTTGTACGTGGTGGACACCCGGTCGTGGTCGCCGGCGACGTCCTCGACGGTGATCCGGATCCGCTCGCCGGTCGCCCACATCACCGGGCCGTCGGCGAACCGGCCGAGCCTGATCTTCGGGCCCTGCAGATCGGCCAGGGTGGCCACGTTGCGACCGGCCGCATCGGCGGCGTCCCTGACCCCGTGGAAGCGCTTGGCGTGATCGGAATGCTCGCCGTGGCTGAAGTTCAGCCGGGCGACGTCCATGCCGGCCTCGACCAGCGCTCGCATCCGCTCCGGCGGGTCAGTTGCAGGGCCAAGGGTGCAGACGATCTTTGCGCGACGGGTCACATTCGCCAACCTTAAACGTTACCGGCCGGTCGCGTGAATGCGCCCGGTTGAACCGAGCAGCTTAGGAGTGCGGGTTCATCGCTGCGCAGCGGCCATCACGGCCTCATCGACGTTGCCACCCTCAGCCTTGGCGCGCCTGGTCGCCTCCAGCACCCGCCGGTAATCCCTCGGCATGATCAGGCTAAACCGCGCTATCGCCCGGTGCGGCTCAGCCAGCAACCGCTCGGCCACGCTGGACCCGGTGAGTTCGGCGTGCCGGCGCAGGATCGCCAGCAAGGTCACCGCGTGCTCACCGGCGATCGGCTCGATATCGACCAGTTCCGGGTTCACCAGGCCGGCGTCGAGGTCGAGCACAAAGCCCAGCCCACCGGACATTCCAGCGCCCAGGTTGCGCCCGGTCGGGCCGAGAATCACCGCAACGCCACCGGTCATGTATTCCAGCGCATGGTCACCGACCCCTTCGGCGACCGCGGTAGCTCCGGAGTTGCGGACGCAGAACCGCTCGCCGACCACCCCTCGCAGGTACAGCTCGCCGGAGGTGGCGCCATAGCCGATCACGTTGCCGGCGATCACGTTCTGCTCGGCGACCAGCGGCGATCTCGGATCCGGCCGGATCGCCACGATCCCGCCGGACAGGCCTTTACCGACATAGTCGTTGGCATCGCCGGACAGCTGGATCTGGATACCCGGTGGCAGGAACGCACCGAGCGACTGGCCGGCCGAGCCGTGCAGCACCAGGTCGATGGTGGCCGGCGGCAGCCCGGCAGCGCCATAGCGGCGGGTGACCAGCGAGCCGAGCATGGTGCCGACTGTCCGGTTCACGTTGCGCACCGGCAGTTCCAGCCGCACCGGGGTGCCATCGAGCAGCGCCCCTTCACACAGCTGGATAAGGGTATTGTCCAGCGCCGCGTCAAGTCCGTGGTCCTGCTCGACCCGCTTGGTGAGCGAGGTGCCGGCCACCGGTTCGGGCATCCGCAGCAGCGGCGACAGGTCCAGCCCGTCGGCCTTCCAGTGCTCGATTGCCCTTCTGGTATCGAGGTATTCGGTATGCCCGATCGCCTCGGCCAGGCTGCGGAATCCGAGCTCGGCGAGTAGCTCGCGGACCTGTTCGGCGATGAACTCGAAGAACGTGACCACGAATTCCGGCTTGCCGGTAAAGCGCTTGCGCAACTCGGGATTCTGGGTCGCCACCCCGACCGGGCAGGTGTCCAGGTGGCAGACCCGCATCATGATGCAGCCTGACACCACCAGTGGCGCGGTGGCGAAGCCGTACTCCTCGGCACCGAGCAGTGCGGCGATCAGCACGTCCCGGCCGGTCTTCATCGCACCGTCCACCTGGACCGTGATCCGATCGCGAAGGCCGTTGAGCAGCAAGGTCTGCTGGGTCTCGGCCAGCCCCAGTTCCCAGGGCATGCCGGCATGCTTGAGCGAGGTCAGCGGCGCCGCGCCGGTGCCGCCGTCGTGACCAGAGATCAGCACCACGTCGGCGTGCGCCTTGGCCACCCCGGCCGCGACTGTCCCGACGCCGGACTCGGCAACCAGCTTGACGTGAATCCGGGCAGCGGAGTTGGCATTCTTCAGATCGTGGATCAGCTGGGCCAGATCCTCGATGGAATAGATGTCGTGATGCGGCGGCGGCGAGATCAGCCCGACGCCCGGGGTGGAATGCCTGGTCCGGGCGATCCACGGGTAGACCTTGTAGCCAGGCAGTTGACCACCCTCGCCGGGCTTGGCGCCCTGGGCGATCTTGATCTGCAGGTCATCGGCGTTGACCAGGTAGTGCGAGGTCACCCCGAACCGTCCGGAGGCCACCTGCTTGATCGCCGACCGGCGCAG
>JBDSAN010000198.1:0-3231 GCA_039922115.1 Jatrophihabitantaceae bacterium | reverse complement strand
GTCACCCGGTCCGGGCCGATCCGGTGGCACGGCCAGCACCACCTCGCCACTGCTCTTACGCCGCTGCAGGTTCAGGAACCGGTTGACCAAGGACCGGCGGACATAGGCCAGCGACGAGTCAGCATCGACCACCCGGTGCCACTGCGGGTACAGCGCGACCAGGGTGTCCTGGACAAGCTCCTCGGCGGCAGCCCGGTCCCTGGACAGCAGGTATGCCGTGGTCAGCAGCGCGTCCGTGCGGGCCTGCACGAAGTCTGCGAAGTGGGCATCTGCCCGCGCAACGACCTTCATACCTTCCTGGACACCTGAGCGTGCCTAACCATTGCGGCCCAGGCACCCCGCCACAGCCGGTGCCGGCAGCGCGATCAGTTCAGACCATCGGCATTGTCGACCAGCGGATGAATGAACAGCCCGCAGGCCGACAGCGACGCAGCGACTGGCCCCAGCTTCACCCCGGTCGGCAGCTTGATCGACAGCTGGTTGCCCGGAGCGCAGGTCGGGTGCGCGGTGGCGTATTCGATGATCGCGCCGGCCGTGCCACCCGGAATCAGCACCACGACCGGCGGTATCCGCGCCCTGGTCACGCCGCCGGACGGCCCGCTCAGCGATGGCAACAGCGACCCGAGCTGCCGGCCGTCCAGCACCGAGTACACCGTCGGAAAGCCTTCGAGCACGCACGGGTTGGCGGTGTGGTTGGTCAGCCTGAGCACCTGATGCTCACCGGTGACCCCGCCGGGCACGGTGGCCACCCGGACGTTCAGGTCCGCGGCCTGGCAGGCCTTGGCGAGCAGTTCTCCAGTTGATTCGAAGGTCGTTCCGCCATCGCTGGTGGTGTAGGTGATGCTGACCAGGTCGCCTGGCCGGGCGCCGGGCGAGTTGTCGGTGCCCTGGATTCGTACCCCGTTCGGGATGCTGGACAGCTGGGACAGGTGCCCGTCCTTGCTGGCCGCCACCAAGGTCGCCAGCAGGCTCAGCTTGCCGTCTCGCACCCCGAAGACCTGCACCTCGCTGGCGGTTCGCTGACCATTGCTGCCGACGCAGTAGAACTCATAGGCCGACAGGACCTGGCCGGTGCTGGTGAGCGTGAACGTGGTGTGCGCGCCGACCACCACCTGGCCGCCCGGAATGGACGAGCACGGCAGGTCGGTCGGGGCCGGCGGGTTCGCGGCGAAGCCTGGGGCCTGGGCCACGTCCGGCCGCTTCGGCTGACCGGGCAGCGGCGAACCGGTCGATCGTTGCGGCCCGGCCAGCGAACCGGCGGCCGGCTGAGCGGCCGACTTGTCGGCTCCGGCGCTCTGGCCGTTGTGCTTGCTCAGCAGGTTGATACCGGCAGCGCCGAGCACCACCAGCACGATCACCGCGGCCGCCGATAGCAGCTGGGGCGATGGCCACCAGCCCCGCTTGCCGGCCGGCTCGGACGTGCCGGGCTGGACCGACTTGGCATCGACGGTCGTTGCCAGGATCTGGTCCACCGTCTGGTCCGGGTCCGGGGCGTCCATCGAGTGCGCGAGCAGCACCGAGCGCAGCTCGTCAGCCAGCGTTCGCTTGCTCATCTCCTGCCCTCCGTCTGCGATCTTGGTGTGCTCATGTGACGTTCCTCAGGTATGCCGAGCCGGTCCCGTCGTCGGCAAATTTCCCTTTGCTGCGCAGGGCATTGAGTGATCGGCTGATCAGGCTGCGGACGGTGCCGACCCGGCAGTCGAGCACCTGCGCGACCTCGTCGTCGGGCAGGTCGTGAAAGAACCGCAGCACGATCGCGGCCCGTTGCCGCTCCGACAGCGCCCCCAACTCGGCCCAGATCGCCAGCCGCTCGTCCACCTCGGCGGTCGCGTCCCGCGGCAGCGGGGTGTCGCTGAACCGCTCCAGGGTCGGGTCGAAGTGCACCTCGGTCGCCGACATCCGGCGCTTGCCGGCCAGGAACCGGTTCACCACCGCCTTGCGGACGTAGGCCACCGGATGCTCGGCCGACTCGACCTGCTGCCAGCGCGGGTACAGCCAGACCAGCGTGTCCTGCACCAGCTCCTCGGCCTCGACCGGATCGCGGGCCAGCAGGTAGCCGGTCTTGAGCAGCGCGGCGGTGTGCGCCCGGACGAACGCGCTGTAACGCTCGTCCGAATCCAGCGCGCTAGCGGCCACCGCGGTTACCCCTCACCTTCACCTGATGCGCCCTGCCGGTTCAAACGTTGCGGACCGGTTCGAAATCCCACGCCTGCGCCGGCCGCTCGATGAGCTCGGCGGGTAGGCCAGCAAGAAGCTCGCGGGCCTGCCCGGTCGGATCGATCACGACCAGCCTGGCCTGCTCGTCGTTGCGGTAGAGCTGGCTGCCGGTTGCGGCCCGAGCCGAGACCCAGCCGGCCAGCGCGTCGAGCTGGCCGCTGGCCGCCTTCGCCTCCCACATGGTCACTGCCATCAGCTGGCCCCGGTCAGCACAGCAAGGCTCATCGCAGGACGGTGGTGATCGCCAGCGCCGAGTCGGCCGGGATATCCAGCTGCGAGGCCGGCGCGCCGTGCAGCACCAGCTGGGCGCCGAGCGCGGCAACCATCGCGCCGTTGTCGGTGCACAGGCCCGGCCGGGGCACCCGCAGTCGAATGCCGGCCTTGGCGCACCGCTGCGCGGCAAGCTCGCGCAGCCGGGAATTGGCCGCCACCCCGCCCCCGAGCAGCAGCTGCTCGATGCCCGCCTCCGAAGCCGCCCGGATCGCCTTGCGGGTCAGCACGTCGACCACCGCCTCCTGGAACGAGGCGGCCACGTCGGCTACCGGAACCGGTTCGCCGGCCCGCTCGCGCGCCTCCACCCAGCGAGCCACCGCGGTCTTCAGGCCGGAGAAGGAGAACGCGAACGGCGGATCGTTCGGGCCGGTCAGCCCGCGCGGGAAGCCGATCGCGGCCGGGTCACCATCTCGGGCGGCCCGGTCGATCAGCGGGCCACCCGGAAAGCCCAGCCCGAGCAGCCGGGCCACCTTGTCGAAGGCCTCGCCGGCCGCATCGTCCAGGGTCGCGCCGAGTTCGGTCAGCTCCAGGCCGCCGACCCGGGGCACCCGCAGGATCGAGGAATGCCCGCCGGACACCAGCAGCGCGATGCAGGCCCCCTCGATCGGGCCGTTGTCCAGCAGGTCGACGGCGACGTGCGAGGACAGGTGGTTCACCCCGTACAGCGGCTTGTCCAGCGCCAGTGCGTAGGCCTTGGCCGCAGCCACCCCGACCAGCAGCGCGCCGGCCAGCCCCGGCCCG
>JBDSAN010000197.1:0-3937 GCA_039922115.1 Jatrophihabitantaceae bacterium | reverse complement strand
CGATCGAGTTGCTGGCCGGCACCGGTGACTCGGCCGGCGCGCTCGCCCTGCTGGACGAGCACCTGGAGTGCCAGACCCGGCTGTGGCAGAACGAGTGGTTCCTGGGCCGGATCCGGATCTCGGCGCTCGGCCTGGCGACGCTGTCGGTGCAGGCCGCCACCAGCCCGACCGAGCAGCGGGCCGCGATCGCCGAGCGCGGCGCCGAGCTGGCCGACGCCGGCCGGCTCAGCGCCAGCCGGGGCCTGCCGGCCGGTCGACGGCTGGGCATCGAGGCGGTCGGCTGGCTTGCCCGGCTGGAAGCTGAAGCCGCACGGCTGCGCTGGCTGACCGGCGTCCAGCCGCCGGCGCTGGCCGATCACATCGAACTCTGGCAGGCCTCGGTGGCCGGCTTCGGCTACGGGCACGGCTACGAGCAAGCTCGGAGCCGGACCCGGCTGGCCGAGCTGTTGCGGGCGGCCGGCAAGGCCGAGGAGGCTGCCGCCCAGGCCGAACTGGCCCGCACGCTGGGCCGCCGGCTCGGCGCCGAGCCGCTGCTGGCCGAGCTGCGCCGGCTGGGTACCAGCCCGAACCGGCGGGGCGGCGACGGGGCCAGTGGCGCGGAGCTGACCCCGCGCGAGCGGGACGTGCTGGCGCTGCTGGTGCAGGGCCGGACCAACCGCCAGGTCGCCCGGCAGCTCTACATCAGTGAGAAGACGGTCAGCGTGCACGTGTCCAACCTGCTGGCCAAGCTGGGTGTGCGCAGCCGGGCCGAGGCCGCGGTGCTGGCCCGCCGGGACGGCCTGCTGGACGGTTAGTCGCCGGCCAGCGGGATCCGGGCCACCTCATGCAGCCGGGGCGCGCCCACCGGATCGCTGCTGGAGGTTTTCTGCAGCAGCACCTCGGCCCGCCGGCCATCAGCCCGCAGCGTCATCAGCTCGTTGCCGAAGTACGGTCCGGCCACCCGCCGCCAGGACAGTCGCAGCTTCGGCAACCGGGCAATCAGGCCGAGCAGCCAGCGGGTGGCCCGCTCGGCGATCCTGCTCCAGGCGATCCGGAAGACCACCTTCATCGCGTTCGGCACGTAGTTGTGCAGCGGCGAGCAGGTCAGCTGGTACACCCGCGCATCCAGCGCGGTGTCGAACTCGGCCCGCGCGACGTAGGCGTGGTGCACGTCGCCGGACAGCACGCAGATGCTGGCCGGTGCTTTGCCGGTACCGGTCCGCCGGCCCTGTCCGACGTCTGCGATCAGGTCGGCCAGCGCGTCGAACGAGCGGCGAAAGGCTGCCCAGTGTTCCAGGTCGGCGGCCCGGCGCAGCTTCTCCGACCAGCCGGCCACGGTCCGTCCGCGCCGGCCGTCGGCCAGCACCTCGTTCCAGGACTCCAGCTCGTGCAGCGCCCGGGGCAGCAGCCAGGGCATCGAGGTGCCGATCAGCAGATGGTCGTAGTCGCCGGCAACCTGCTCGCAGATCCAGTCGAACTCGGGCACGCTGATCATGCTTCGCTCGCCCTCGTCGAGAATCCGGCCGCACCGCGAGTCGATCATGATCAGCCGGACCGGGCCGAAATCGCGCCGGTAGGACCAGCGCGCGCCCTTGGCCCCGTCGGCCTCCCGGTCGGCCATGGTCGCGAATTCGCGCAGCAACGGCTCGGCATCGCCGTCCAGTTCGCGAACCCGCTGGTAGATCGGCTCGGCGGCTAGCCCGTCCGGCGATAGGTTTCCCAGGTGCTGATACACCCAGTAGGACGTCAGCGCGCCGACCACCCGCTCCTGCCACCAGTCGGTTTCCTTCATGTCGCGCCGCCACAATCGCGAGGTGTTCCAATCATCGCGCACGTCGTGATCGTCGAAGATCATCGAGCTCGGCAGCGTGGCCAGCAGCCAGCGAACGTCCGGGTCTGTCCAGGATTCGGTATATAACCAGGTGTATTCCTCGAAATCGGCGACCTGCTCCTTGGGGCCGGCGGTGATGTCGCGGCGTTGCGCGATCCGGGCCTGGGTGGCCGGCGTGGTCTCGTCGGCGTAGACCTGATCGCCCAGCAGTAGCAGCGCCGAGGGCCACAGCTCGGCCGGCGTGCTCGGCAGCATCCTGGCCAGGCAGGTCAGCGCGTCCGGATCGAAGTGCTTGTCGTCGGTAACCTCGTCGGCGCGGGCATAGCGACACGAGCCGAACGAGATCCGGATCGGCGAGTCCGGTTTGAAGGTGCGGATGCGCGGTGCCGGTCGCTCATCGGTCGGCTGCGGCCAAGCCAGCTCACCGTCCAGCCGGACCTGGTACTCGGTGCTGCTACCGGCCGTCAGTCCCGAGATCGCGACCAGTGCGTAGTGATGGCCGGCCACCGTCCAGGTTCGTTCCCGATGGTCCAGAACCTCGACTACACAGGGCGAATCGGTTTCGACCCAGACCGTTGCGTCGGTCTGGCCGACATGCCGCAGGACGGGGCCGAGCACTAACTTGGTCATCGGCGCAATCTAGCGCAGCGGCGCTCAGCGGTCGGTGGTGTGGCTCGCGGTCGGGGTCGCCGAACCCGGCCGGGTCCGGTTGCCGCCGGTCCGGTCATCGCTCGGCTCAGACTCGTGCGGGCTGCCGGTCGGACTCGCGGTGCCGGTCGGTTGCGGGCTCTGGTCCGGCGGATCCTCGGCGCCGGGCTGGGTGCTGAGCTGTGGCCCGGGCGAACTCGGGTCATCGGATTCGCCCGACTGGCGCGGGCTGGTCGTCGGGGTGCCGGTCGGGCTCGGGCTGCTGCCTGCCGGCCGATGGTGGGGCGGCGACGACGGCGGATCGTCGGTGACGATCGTGAACGGAGTCCAGTCATTGACCACCCGGCTGACCACCCGCTCGGCCGGCCGGGGCAACCCGTCGTTGGCCGCGGCCACCCCGGTCGCCGGCACGGCTACCGCAGCCGCGCCCGCGACAGTGAGAATCACCTTATGGTATCGGGACGTTCTTGACTGTCTCCGGTGCCCGATCAGTCGGGCCGAGCGGCCGGCGGCGAGCGGGGTGACGGTGCCGGGCCGCAGCGCGGCCAGCGCCGCGAGCAGCTCGCCGGACGGTTCCGGCGCGCTGTCCGGGGTGGTTGCGCGCAGCCTGGCCAGCACCAGGCGCAGCGCCGGATCGGCGGCATTGGGGTCGTCGAAGATCGACCCGGCAGCCGGTGGGTGTGGCTGCCCGGCGCGGTCGGTGTGCTCGGTCCGGTCTCTGTCGGTCATGGCAGCTCTGTCATCGTCGGACTGGCCGCTGAGGTTACATCGGGATAAGAAAGCAGCTCGCGCAGTGCGAGCAGGCCGCGCCGTTGGAGCTGTTTCACCGCGCCGGGGGACCGGTCCAGCAGCTCCGCAACCTGGTTGATGCTCAGATCGGCAATGACCCGAAGTGTGATCACGGTGCGCTGGTCATCGGGCAGCTGCTCCAGCAGCTGGCCGATCCGCTCGGTGGACATCGTGAGCACCGCGCTCTGTTCGGCTGATTCGGTAACCCTCGTGTCGAGCGCTGGCTCGTAGCTGGTGCGTTCCGGTTGCCGGGTTCGGGCCCGCAGCTCGTCGACAACCCTGGCGTGCGCGATCGAAAAGACCAGCGTGCGCAGGCCGGACGGGCCGCCGGTCAACCTGGACAGTTGCTTGAGCAGGGCCAGGAAGACGTCGTTGCAGACCGCCTCCGGTTCGCTCACCCCGCGCGAGCGCAGGTAACCGATCACCAAAGGCGCCAGCTCGGAATAGACCACCTCGAACGCCGGGTGATCGCCCTCACACAAACTGCCGATCACGTCATCGGTGATCCGGCTAGGCACCCGCAAGACCTCCCAGTTCAGCGCCAGATTGCTCAGCTAGTTGTGGCAAAAGCCAAGCGTGACTGTCTCTGAGCATGCTCTCAACCGGCCCGCTTGCGTAACCCCGGCAGACTGCCAGCCGATGACGTCAGCAACGGGGCCGATCCGGTGCCGGGCGGGGTAGCGATCGCTC